>NZ_JBFTJR010000020.1:0-73693 GCF_056395525.1 Caulobacter sp. 10L414 | reverse complement strand
CCTCGCCACGCTTGGGCCGGTACCAAGAGCCCTCCCCATGGCGGGGACGGCTTTGATTATGACCCGGGTTTCGGTGCGTCTGATTGAATTGGCTGAGAAAGTTGTAGAGCGTTGGATCGGCTTGGGATTTTTCGACGAACGCCGGGGATCCACGCTGCTTTATCCCCGTCCGGCTCCTGTTCCTTCTCCCTGGAGGGAGAAGGCAGCCTGCGAAGCAGGTCGGTTGAGGGGTTAGGGACCGAAGACGGCGTGCCGGCACGCCGGCTGACACCGTAACCCCTCACCCTCCCAGGCTTCGCCTGGGTCCCTCCCTCTCCCCTCCGGGAGAGGGTTTGGGGGGGCGATCCAAAGCGTCCGGGAAGCTGAAAACGCCCCCCTCCGGCCCTTTGGATCTTCTAGGCGGCCGCTGCCCGATCATAGCGCGCCCTCGCCTCGCGGATTTCGCCGTGGTGCTCCACCGCCCAGGCGATCAGGGCGTTCAGCGGCGTCTGCAGCGACATGCCCAGGGGCGACAGGCTGTATTCGACGCTGGGCGGCTTGGTGGGGAACACTTCGCGCTCGATCAGGCCGTCGCGCTGCAGGTCGCGCAGGGTCTGGGTCAGCATGCGCTGGGAGATGTCGGGCACGGCGCGCCGCAGGGCTCCGAACCGCTTGGGGCCGATGAACAGCAGCGACAGGATCAGCGTGCTCCACTTATCGCCCAGGTGGTCGACGACGTCGCGCACCGGGCAGTCGGCGCTGGTGAAGCCCTGGTCGCGCCAGCCCTCCATCGCTTCGCACATGGCCTCGGGGGAAAGGACCTGGGGGGAAAGCGCGTCCGGCGACAAGACGGGTGGTTCCTTCAAGGTGCCTATCTCCCGGAAAACTGCCGTCTTTACGGCGCTCCATTGGTCTCACATCTACACCTGGTCTCGAAAAGAGACCAGCAAAGGACGCCTTCGATGACCGCCCATCCCCTCCTCGCCCGGCCCTTTCTCAATGATCGCCTTCTGGTGACCGGCGCCGGAGGCCAGCTGGGCCGCCGCGTGGTCGAACTGCTGCTGGAGGCCGGCGCCCCGCACGTGATCGCCACGACCCGCGACCCGGCCAAGCTGGCCGACCTGGCCGCCAGGGGCGTGGAGGTGCGCGCCGCCGACTTCGACGATCCGGCCTCGCTGGACACCGCCTTCGCCGGCGTCAACCGCCTGCTGCTGGTCAGCACCGACGCGCTGGACAAGCCCGGCCGCCGCATCGCCCAGCACCGCGCCGCCGTGGCCGCGGCCGTCAAGGCCGGGGTGAAGCATCTGGCCTACACCTCCGGTCCCGGCGTGCGCCCGCAGGTCGCCGGGATGGACGACCACTTCTGGACCGAGGCGGCGATCTTCGCCGAGGCCTCGCTCGACTGGACCATCCTGCGCCACCACCTCTATGCCGAGACGATCCTGATGGGCGCGGGCCAGGCCCTGGCCAGCGGGACCCTCTATACCGCCACCGCCGGCAAGGGCCGCGCCTATGTCGCCCGCGAGGACTGCGCCCGCGCCGACGTCGCCGCCCTGCTGGGCGCGCAGGGCCGCCAGGTCCTGGAAGTGACCGGCCCCGAGGCGGTCACCCAAGACCAGCTGGCCGCCCTGCTCGCGCAGGTTTCGGGCAAGCCTGTGGTCCACCAGGACATCCCGCTGGACGCCCTGCGCGCGGGCCTCGCCGGCGCCGGCCTGCCGCCGGCCTATGTGGAGCTGCTGGCCGTGTTCGACCACGACACCGCCGAGGGTCGCCACGCGGTGCTCACCGACACGGTCGAAAGCCTGACGGGCAAGGCGCCGACCTCGGTCGCGACCTTCCTGGCCGGCCAGAAGGCGGCGCTGGCTTAAGGGGCCTTGCGTCCTTCGAGGCCCGCTGCGCGGGCGCCTCAGGATGAGGAATTCAGTGCGATGAGATCCTCACCCTGAGGAGCGAGCCGCAGGCGAGCCTCGAAGGACGCACCGACCTTCAGCGGAACGACAGCCCGCCTTGGCGGGTTTTGACCGGGTCCAATTCCACTCCCCCAGAAGGAGGAAGACCCATGAAAGTCAGCGACGCCATGACCAGCCAGGTCTCGGTCGCCCGTCCCGGCGACAGCATCCGCAAGGTCGCCGAGGTGATGGCCAAGGTCGACAGCGGCGTGGTGCCGGTGGTCGACAACGGCAAGGTGCTGGGCTTGGTCACCGACCGCGACATCGTGCTGCGCGTGGTCGCCGAGGGCCGCAGCTTCGACGCGCCCGTCTCCGAAGTGATGAGCGACGGCGAGGTGCTGTCGGTCAAGGAAGACGACGTCCTGGCCGACGCCACCGCCAAGATGGCCAACAACCAGGTCCGCCGCCTGGTGGTGCTGAACGAGAGCGGCAACCTGACCGGCATCCTGTCGCTGGGCGACGTGGCCRAGGACTACGGCGCCAAGCAGGTCGGCAAGACGCTGGAGGAGATCTCGCAGGACGGCGAGGCGGCGCATTAGGGCTTTTCCTTCTCCCAGAGGGAGAAGGTGGCGCGAAGCGCCGGATGAGGGGTTACGAGGCCTGACGGCGTGCCGGCACGCCGGTTGACGCCGTCACCCCTCACCCTCCCAGGCTATCGCCTGGGCCCCTCCCTCTCCCCTCCGGGAGAGGGAAAAACAAAAGGGCGGCTCCTTTCGGGGCCGCCCTTCGTCGTTCTGGTGATCGCGGAAGCGATTAGACCAGGGTCGGGTCGATGGCCTTGCAGGCTTCCATCAGGCCCTTCACCGAGTCCACCGACTTGGCGAACATCGCCTTTTCGGCGTCGTTGGTTTCGAACTCGATGATCTTCTCGGCGCCGGCGGCGCCGATGACCACCGGCACGCCGACGTACAGGCCCGACAGGCCGTATTCGCCGTTCAGGAAGGTGGCGCACGGCAGGACGCGCTTCTTGTCCTTCAGGTAGCTGGTGGCCATGGCGATGGCCGATTCAGCCGGGGCGTAGAAGGCCGAGCCGGTCTTCAGCAGGGCGACGATCTCGCCGCCGCCCTTGCGGGTGCGCTCGACGATGGCGTCCAGTTCTTCCTGGGTCAGGAAGCCGGCCTTCACGGCGTCCGGCAGCGGCAGGCCGCCGACGGTCGAGTGACGGACCATCGGGACCATGTCGTCGCCGTGGCCGCCCAGGGTCCAGGCGTGGATGTCTTCGACCGACACGCCGGTCTTTTCGGCCAGGAAGTAGGCGAAGCGGGCCGAGTCCAGGACGCCGGCCATGCCGATGACCTTTTCCTTCGGCAGGCCCGAGAACTGCTGCAGGGCCCAGACCATCGCGTCGAGCGGGTTGGTGATGCAGATCACGAAGGCGTTCGGGGCGTGGGCCTTGATGCCTTCGCCGACGGCCTTCATGACCTTCAGGTTGATGCCCAGCAGGTCGTCGCGGCTCATGCCCGGCTTGCGCGGCACGCCGGCGGTCACGATGCAGACGTCGGCGCCGGCGATGTCGGCGTAGTCGTTGGCGCCCTTCAGGGCCACGTCCTTGCCGAACACGGCCGAGGCTTCGGCGATGTCGAGCGCCTTGCCCTGCGGGGTGCCTTCGGCGATGTCGAACAGGATCACGTCGCCCAGCTCTTCGCGAGCGGCGATGTGGGCCAGGGTGCCGCCGATCATGCCGGCGCCGATAAGGGCGATCTTCGCGCGAGCCATGGGGTCTCCATCAGGCTGTGGACAGGAAATGTCGGGGCGCGGTCTACGCCCCTCGCGGCTCAGTCTCAAGCCCCCTTTCCCGTTTCGCTGCGCTGCGGCAAAACGATCACAACAAACACAAGGAGAGGCGCCGTGAGCAAGACCGATCCTGGACGCTTTTTCGAGGACTTCAGGCTCGGCCAGGTGCTGGTCCACGCCACGCCGCGCACGGTGACGGCCGGCGACGTCGCGCTGTACACGGCGCTTTACGGGCCGCGCTTCTCCCTCTTCTCGTCGGACGAATTCGCGCGGGCCTGCGGCCTGGCCACAGCGCCCGTCGACCCGCTGGTCGCCTTCCACGTGGTGTTCGGCAAGACGGCGCCCGACATCAGCCTGAACGCGGTGGCCAACCTGGGCTATGCCGAGGGCCGGTTCCTGGCCCCGGTGCTGCCCGGCGACACCCTGGCGGCGACGTCGGAGGTGATCGGGGTCAAGGAGAACTCCAACGGCAAGACCGGCGTGGTCTATGTGCGCACGACCGGGACCAACCAGCGCGGCGAGGCGGTCCTGACCTATGTGCGCTGGGTGATGGTGCGAAAGCGCGACCCGGCCGCCGTGGTCGAGGGCCAGGCGGTTCCGGACCTGGCCAAGGCGGTGGACCCCAGGGACCTGGTCGTTCCCCCGGGCCTGGACTTCTCGACCTACGACTGGGCGCTGGCCGGCGCGCCGCACGCCTTCGAGGACTATGCGGTCGGCGAGAAGATCGACCATGTCGACGGCATGGCGGTGGAGGAAGCCGAGCACCAGATGGCCACGC
The DNA here is from genome assembly GCF_056395525.1 of Caulobacter sp. 10L414. Taxonomy (NCBI): domain Bacteria; kingdom Pseudomonadati; phylum Pseudomonadota; class Alphaproteobacteria; order Caulobacterales; family Caulobacteraceae; genus Caulobacter; species Caulobacter sp. 10L414. The sequence continues at coordinate 69,253 of NZ_JBFTJR010000020.1, read as the reverse complement.
GGCTGTGGCAGAACACCGCCAAGGTGCACTTCAACCAGTTCGAGCGGAGCAAGGACCCGTCGGGCCGGCGCCTCGTCTATGGCGGGGTGGTGATCTCGACGGCCAAGGCTCTGTCGTTCAACGGCCTGCAGAACGCCGGCCTGATCCTGGGGATCAACGGCGGCCGGCACGTGGCGCCGTTCTTCGCCGGCTCGACCGTCTTCGCCTGGAGCGAGGTGCTGGACAAGGCGGACCTGCCTGGGTCTGGGGGAGCGCTCGGCGCCCTGCGGTTGCGGCTGGTTGCCACCAAGGACAGGCCGTGTACGGATTTCCCCGACAAGGACGGCGATGGGTCCTACGACCCGGCGGTGATCCTGGATTTCGACTACTGGGCGGGGGTCCCCAAGCGTGGCTGATTTCTCTCTGCATCCGGCCTTTCCGGCCAGCTCACACGCGGTCGGCGAGCTCCCGCTTTGCCACGTGCGCCTGCACGACGACGCCCGCTATCCGTGGCTGGTGCTGATCCCCCGCGCCGACGGCCTGGTCGAGATCGAGGACCTGTCAGTCGAGGGCCGCGCGGCCCTGACCGAGGAAGCCGTCGCCGTCGGCGCGGCCGTCCGGGCCGTGGCCAGGGTGCTGGGCGTTGCGATCGACAAGCTGAACGTCGGCGCCCTGGGCAACGTCACCCCGCAGCTGCACGTCCACGTGCTGGGCCGCCGGGCCGGCGATCCGGCCTGGCCGGGTCCGGTGTGGGGCCACAGCGCAGGAGTCCCCTACCCCGAGGACGTGCGCGCCACGGCGATCGCGGCGGCGCGGGCGGCGCTGGGGCTCTAGGCCAGGATCAGCGCGACGGCGATGCGGACGGCCAGAATGGCCAGGACCATCGCGCCCGCGCCGGCCAGGAACCACGGCCACGCAGGGCGCTTTTCCACGATCACCGTCGGCGGCGCCGGCGGCTGCTCGGCGTAGCGGGCCATGGCTTTCAGGGCGCGCAAAGCCTCGTCGGCCAGCTCCTTCATGCGGGCGACCGGCGACAGCTCGCGGGCGATCCAGCGGCGGACGACGGGATCGGAAGCCGCCCACAGGTCGTGGGCCGGATCGATGCGGCGGGCCACGCCCTCGACCGTGACCATGGTCTTCTGCAGCAGGACGAGCTCGGGCCGCAGGGCCATCTCGAACAGGGCCGTGATCTCGAAGAGCTGCGCCAGGAGCTTGCCCATCGACACCTGGCGGGCGTCGCGGCCGAACACCGGCTCGCCCACGGCGCGCAGGGCCTGGGCGAAGGCGTCCATGTCCTGGTGGGCGGGCACGTAGCCGGCGTCGAAGTGGATCTTGGCCACCCGCACGTAGTCGCGGCTGAGGAAGCCATAGAGGATCTCGGCCAGGTACTTGCGCTCGGCCGGGCCGAGGCGCCCGACGATGCCGTAGTCGACGGCGGTGATGGCGGCCGGCGCGCTGACGAACAGGTTGCCCTCGTGCAGGTCGGCGTGGAACAGGCCGTGGTCCAGCGCCTGGGCCAGAAAGCCGCGGGTGACGTTGTCGGCCAGGGCCTTGCGATCGAGGCCTTCCTGCTCCAGCGCCTTGGGGTCCGACAGCGGCACGCCCGGCGCCCAGGCCAGGGTCAGCACCCGCTTGCCGACGCCGTCCCAGACCACCGCCGGGGCGCGCATGTGGGTGTCCAGCGCCATGGCCTCGCCCAGCTCGGCGCAGCCGGCGGCCTCGAAACGCAGGTCCATCTCCAGGTCGAGGGCGCGGATCACCACCTCGACGAACTCGCGCGGGCGCAGGCGGCGGGCGGCGGGGACCAGGCGATGGGCCAGATCGGCGGCCAGGCGCAGGGTGGCGCTGTCCTCGGCCACGCGGCGCTCGATGCCGGGCCGCAGCACCTTCACGGCCACCTTGGCGCCGTCCAGCAGCGTCGCCTCGTGGGCCTGGGCCAGCGAGGCCGCGCCCACGGGCTCGCCGAAGCTGGCGTAGAGGCTGTCGATCGGCCGGGCCAGGCTGCGCTCGACCTCGGCCCGCGCGATGGCGGTCGGGAACGGCGCCAGGCGGTCCTTCAGGTGCGACAGGTCCTCGGCGAAGGTCGCGCCGAAGATGTCGGCCCGCGTCGACAGGAACTGGCCCATCTTGATGGCGACAGGCCCCAGGCCTTCCAGCGCGCGGGCCAGGCGCTCGCCCGGACGACCTTTACGGGTCTTGCCGCCGGCGAACAGGCGCAGAAGCCGGCCGGCCAGCTTGGCCGACGGCGGCAGCAGCGGCTCAACCTCTTTGGGAACCAGGGCGTCGGCGCGCACCAGGCGCCAGCCGGCGCCGATCAGGCGGACGAACGCGGACAGTCGCTGCATGGGCTCTAGAGCGCCCAGCCCTGGTGCAGGGCCGCCACGCCGCCGGTGAAGTTGGTGTAGGTGGCGCGCTTGAAGCCGGCCGCCTCGATCATCGACAGGAAGGTCTTCTGGTCGGGGAAGCGGCGGATGCTCTCGACCAGGTACTGGTAGGCGTCGCGATCCTTGGCGACCCATTCGCCGACCTGCGGGATGACCTTGAAGCTGTAGGCGTCATAGGCCTTGGCGAGCGCCTCGGTGGCCGGACGCGAGAACTCCAGGCACAGGAAGCGGCCGCCGGGCTTGAGCACCCGGCGGGCTTCGCGCAGGGCCGCGTCGATGTCGGTGACGTTGCGGATGCCGAACGAGATCACATAGGCGTCGGCATAGGCGTCGGGCAGCGGCAGGCGTTGGGCGTCGCCCACGGTCCAGGTGATCTCGGGCTCGCCGCCCTTCTCGATCCCGGCCATGATCATCTCGGCGTTGTAGTCGACGATGTTGATGATCGCGTCCGGGCCGCCGCGGCGCTGCTGGGCGTTGCGAGCCATCTTGGCGAAGCGGCGGGCCATGTCGCCGGTGCCGCCGGCGCAGTCGATGATGATCTCGCCCGGCTGCGGGTTGAGGCGCGCGGCGACCGCGTCCTTCCAGAGCCGGTGCACGCCGCCGCTCATCAGGTCGTTCATCAGGTCGTAGTTCTTGGCCACGCGGTCGAAGACCCCGCGCACCAGACCCGCCTTCAGGGCGGGGTCCACGTCCTTGAATCCGAAAGTGGCGGAGGGCTTGCTCATGACGTCTACGGGTCGGGCTCTCTATATGATCTTCGCCTATTAGACCGCGTCTCGCGCCGCGTCATCGTTTTAAGGGGTCTTCCTTGCCCGAACTGCCCGAAGTCGAGACCGTCCGCCGCGGACTCGAGCCCGTCCTGTCCGGCGCGCGGCTTTCCCGCGTGCGCGCCAACCGTCCCGACCTGCGCTTTCCCCTGCCCGAAGGCTTCGTCCAGCGGCTGACCGGCGCGAAGATCCTGCGGCTGGAGCGGCGGGCGAAATATCTGCTGGCCCCGCTGGATCGCGGCGACACCCTGGTCATGCACCTGGGCATGACCGGAAGGTTCGAGATCGCAGCGCCCGAAGGATCGGTGAGGCCCGGCGACTTCGCCCGCGAGGTCAAGCCGGACGACAAGCACGCGCACGTCGTCTTCGAGACCGAAGACGGCGCGACCGTCACCTATTACGACCCGCGCCGGTTCGGGTTCATGGACCTGATCGCCACCGACCGCGTCGACCGCCACCCGTGGTTCGCGACCATGGGGCCAGAGCCGCTGTCCGAAGCCTTCGACGCCAAGACCCTGATCAAGGCCTTCGGCGGCCGCAAGCAGGGGCCCAAGACCCTGCTGCTCGACCAGAAGACCGTGGCGGGCCTGGGCAACATCTATGTCTGCGAGGCCCTGCACCGATCGGGCATCTCGCCGTTCAAGCCGTCGGGCCAGATCGCCGGCAAGCGCCTGGGGCCGCTGACGGCGGCCATCAAGGACGTGCTGGCCGAGGCCGTCGAGGTCGGCGGCTCGTCGCTGAAGGACTTCGCCGCCGCCGACGGGGCGCTGGGCTATTTCCAGCACCGCTTCCGGGTCTATGACCGCGAGGGCGAGCCCTGCCCCACCCCGGGCTGCAAGGGCGTGATCGCCCGCGAGGTCCAGGCCGGGCGCTCAACCTTTTTCTGCCCCGTTTGTCAGAAATGACCCTGGCCGCGCCTGCTCCGCTTCGGGCGCGGCTGACCGGTTTGGCGTGATGTTCCGTTCCTTTCTCGTCGCCCTGGCGGCCCTGCTGGCCACGCCCGCCCTCACCGCGCCCGCCTTGGCCGCGCCGCCGGTGTGGACCGTGCGCGACGCGGATTCCGAGGTCGTGCTGTTCGGCGCGATGCACGTCCTGCCCAAGGACCTGGACTGGAAGCCGCCGGCCCTGGACGCCGCCCTCGCGCGGGCCGACGACCTGTGGTTCGAGGTTCCGATGGACGCGGCCGCCGACCGGCGGATGCAGGACCTGGCCGGCGCCTACGGCCTGCTGCCGCCCGGCCAGACCCTGACCTCGCGCCTGAAACCCCGCGCCGCCGCCCGCCTGCGCGACCTCGCCGGGCGCCTCGACGTGCCGATGAGCGAGCTGGAGCGCCTAAGGCCGTGGATGGCCGAGGTGCGGCTGACCACGGCCGCCTTCGCCAGGGACCAGGGCCTGGCCGAGGGCGGGGTCGAGCGGCGGTTGCAGGCCCAGGCGTCGCCGACGATCGCCCGCAAGGCCTTCGAGACCCCCGACGAGCAGATGGCCCTGTTCGCCGGCGCCTCCGAGGCCGACCAGGTGCGGACCCTGAACGCGACCGTCAGGCAGCTGCGCAAGGATCCCGGGGCCTATCGCCGGCTGGTGGCCGCATGGTCGAAGGGCGATCAGAAGGCGCTGGAGCGCGCCGTCGTCGGCGGAATGCGGAAATCTTCGCCGGCCCTCTATCGCCGCTTCATCGTCGAGCGTAACGCACGATGGATGGACGCCCTGCAAGCGCGCCTGGCCGGATCTGGCCGGACGGTGGTGGTGGTCGGCGCCGGGCACCTTCTGGGTCCCGACGGCCTTCCGGCCCGCCTGCGCGCGCTGGGCTACGATGTCGAAGGGCCGCGCTAGACGGCCGAAGTGAGCATGAGGAACGAGCGCAGATGGCCTTTGAGACCCTGATCGTCGAACGCCCCGAGACCGCGCCCGGCGTGGCCCTGATCCGCCTGAACCGGCCCGAGGCGCTGAACGCCCTCAACAGCGTTCTGCTGACCGAGCTGGGCCAGGCCCTGGCCCAGGCCCAAGGCGACGACACGGTCGGCTGCATCGTGCTGACCGGCTCGCCCAAGGCCTTCGCGGCCGGCGCCGACATCAAGGAGATGTCGGACAAGTCCTATGCCGACATGTTCAAGGCCGACTTCTTCACGGCCCAGGCCCGGGCGATCGAGACGGTGCGCAAGCCGATCATCGCCGCGGTGGCCGGCTACGCCTTGGGCGGCGGCTGCGAGCTGGCGATGATGTGCGACTTCATCCTGGCCGCCGACACCGCCAAGTTCGGCCAGCCGGAGATCAATCTGGGCGTCGCGCCCGGCATCGGCGGCACCCAGCGGCTGACCCGCCTGGTGGGCAAGTCCAAGGCCATGGACATGATCCTGACCGGCCGGATGATGGACGCCCAGGAGGCCGAGCGCGCGGGCCTGGCGTCGCGGATCTTCCCCGCCGACCAGCTGGTCGACGAGGCCGTCAAGGTCGCCGCCAAGATCGCCTCCCAGTCGCCCCTGGCCACCGCGATGAACAAGGAACTGGTCAACGCCGCCTACGAGACCACCCTGACCACGGGCGTGGCGCTGGAGCGACGGCTGTTCCACTCGCTGTTCGCCTTCGACGACCAGAAGGAGGGGATGGCCGCCTTCGTCGAAAAGCGCAAACCCGCGTTCAAGGGTTCGTGACGCGTCGGTCGCTCGCCGGGCGAAGATTCCCATTGTGGATGGATTGACCGGTCGGCGGCCTTCCCGTATATCCGCGCGCTCTTGATTTCACCTGCTTCGCGGCCGCCCGCGCGGCCGTCCGTTTGAAGGTCCTATCCATGGCCAATAATCCCGGCGCCAAGAAAGCGATCCGCAAGATCGCCCGTCGCACCGAAGTGAACACCGCTCGTCGCTCGCGCGTCCGCACCTTCCTGCGCAAGTTCGACGACGCCATCGCCAAGGGCGACGTCGCCGTCGCCAAGGCCGCCTTCATCGAGGCTCAATCGGAGCTGATGCGCGCCGTTTCGAAGGGCGTCGTTCACCCGAACACGGGCTCGCGCAAGGTGTCGCGCCTGGCCGCCCGTCTGAAGAAGCTGGATAAGGCCGCCGCCTAAGTCCAGTTCGCGAGCGAACGCCGTTCGTTCAGCGAAATCAAAGACTTGTAGAAGCCGATCGAGGCAACTCGGTCGGCTTTTGCTTTGTCTATGTACTCCTTTACCTGCCCCCCGGCTCGTCGAACGAAAGTCTTCAAAACGGCTTTCCCTTGACGGGCGAGGCGGTGTCGCGAGTCAACAGAAATATCCGCGATCGGACGCAAGTTTTCCGTTTGACCGGCCCGGGCCGGTGGCTAGTTTAAAGGTCTCAGCGCTCTCCCAGTCTTGTGACGACAGCGGCGGCGGCGGACACCATGCGTTCGCCGGTTAAGCCCCTGTGTGTCCTCAATAAATGCGGGGGGAGAGTTTCTGAGCTCGGTCGTGCGCCATGGGGGGCTTGCGACCGGCAATCTGTAATTGTGTGTATGCAGGCGCGAGGCGGTGAACTGATGTCGATCAAGGTCGGGGCGGCCAGTCAGGAATTGTCGGCGGCGTATGCCGCCGTCACGCGCGAGCCTGCCGGCATCGTGTGGAACAAGGTCTGCGTCTCCCTGAAACGCGAGCTGGGCGACGCCGCCTTCGGTTCGTGGATCGCGCCCGCGGTCCTGCGTGAAACCCAGGCCGGCGACGTCGTCCTCGTCACCCCCACCGGCATCGCGCGCGACTGGATCCGTCGCAGCGCCTGGCGCCGCATCGGCGAGCTGTGGGCCGCCGGCGACGCCGTGGGCCGCCGCCTGGACCTGAAGTCGCGCCTCGAATTCGAAGCCTCGGCCGACGCCGCCTCGGCCACGACCGGCGCCGTCTATGTCGAGGCCAAGCCGCAGCCGATCGAGATCGTGCTGCCCGTCTCCAGCGACATCCCCGCCGCCGCCCCGGCCCCCACCGGCAAGACCTCGCCGGTGCAGGGCCTGCAGGAACGCTTCACCTTCGACAGCTTCGTCCCGGGTCCGGCCAACGAGTTCGCCCACGCCGTGGCGCGCCGTGTCGCCAGCTGGGCCGACGGCCACTTCAACCCGGTGCTGTTCCACGGCCCCTACGGCTTCGGAAAGACGCACCTGCTGAACGCTCTGGCCTGGGAGGCCATGCGCGCCGCCCCGAACAAGCGCGTCGTCTACCTGACCGCCGAACGCTTCCTGTCGACCTTCGTGCGCGCGGTGATGGATCGCCAGACCACGGCCTTCAAGGACGAGCTGCGCGGCGCCGACCTCCTGATCATCGACGACGTGCACTTCATCGCCGGCAAGCAGTCGAGCCAGGAAGAGCTGTTCCACACCCTGACCGCCCTCGTCGAGGACGGCCGCCGGGTGGTGTTCTCGGCCGACCGTCCGCCCTCGGCCATGACCGAGATGGACGCCCGCCTGCGCTCGCACCTGTCCGCCGGCCTGGTCTGCGGCATGGAGCCGGCCGACCGTTCGCTGCGCCTGGGCATCCTGGAGCGCAAGATCGAGGCGCTGGGCCGCGCCCAGGGCTTCACCGGCACGGTGCGCCCCGAGGTGCTGCAGTTCCTGGCCGACCGCTTCACCGACAGCGTTCGCGAGCTGGAAGGGGCGCTCAACACCCTGACCGCCCGCGCCGGCGAGCGCCTGTCGCGCCTGTCGCTGGATGAAGTCCAGGCGATCCTCCGCCCGCACCTGCGCGGCGGCGAGAAGCGGATCACCATCGACGACATCCAGAAGGCGACGTCCGAGCACTACGGCATGAAGCAGGCCGACCTGCTCAGCGAGCGCCGCAACCGCGCCATCGCCCGTCCGCGCCAGGCCGCCATGTGGCTGGCCAAGCAGCTGACCACCCGCTCGCTGCCGGACATCGGCCGTCGCTTCGGCGGTCGCGACCACACCACGGTGCTGCACGCCGTGCGCCGCATCGAGGCCCTGCGCCAGGACGACGCCGTGCTGAGCCAGGACCTGGAGACCATCACCCGCAAGCTGCGCGGCTGATCAGGGCTTTCCAGTTCGACTGAAAGGGCCGCTCCGCAAGGGGCGGCCCTTTTCGTTTGCTGGTCTCTCTCAATTTTCCCGTCATTCCCGCCCCTGTGGCGGGAACCCCTCTGTCGGCCGCAGGTGCGGGTGGGGCGGACTGCCTGGCAGTCCGCTTGCGCCTCACGCGGAAGCGGAACCAGGGTTTCCCGCCACAAGGGCGGGAATGACGGGAGGGGGACTATGCGGGAGCCGCCCGCCTGAGCGTCAGGTTGATCCGCCCTCCCCCCGGCACGAGCCGCGAGGAGCCCGGCAGGACCCGGTCCACGCCGTGGAAGGCCAGCCGCGCGGGGCCCGACAGCCGGCAGACGTCGCCGGACGACAGCCGCACCGAGCGGGTCGGGTCCTTGCGGCTGGTTCCGCCGATGCGGAACACCGCCGTGTCGCCCAGCGAGATCGACAGCACAGGAAAGCGCGGGTCGGCCTCGTCGCGGTCCTGGTGCAGGCCCATGCGGGCCTCGGGGCCGTAGAAATTGACCAGGCAGGCGTCGGGCGGAACCTCCGGATCGCCCAGGGCCGCCCAAAGATCGAGCAGCGCCTGGGGCATCGCCGGCCAGGGCGCATCAGTCGCGGGATGGCGGTCGGCATAGCGATAGCCGGCCGCGTCGCTGGTCCAGCCCAACGGGCCCAGACTGGTCATCGCCACGCTCATCGCCTTGCCGTAGGGCGTTGCGTAGTTGGCCGGCGGGGCGGTCTCGGCCGCCGCCAGCACCGCCTCGACCAGCGCCCGCTGGGCGTCCGGCGACAGCAGGCCGGGCCAGAGATCGAAACCGGGGACGAGGCTGACGGGGGTCATCATTACGCGGAATTAATGCCTGTGGACGGGCGGATGGGTGTTGGTTCGCGCCCTCGCGGGCTTTCTCCGCACGATCATTCCATACCAGGGCCGTTCATGCGTCGTCTTCTGTCCACCGCCGCCGCGGTCACGCTGCTTCTCGCCTCGGGAACCGCCCTCGCCGCCCCGGCCATCGCAGGCTCCAAGGGCGCCACGCCGGCCACGGTGACCACCCAGCTGCCGCGCAACGCCCATCCCACCCACTACGATCTGTCCTTCACGCCGGACACCAAGGCGATGAGCTTCACCGCCTCGGTGAAGATCGCCGTGGAGGTGACCGAGCCGACCGCGACCATCACCCTGCAGGCGGCCGACCTGACGTTCGCGAAAGCCACGATCGACGGCAAGCCGGCGACCATCAAGGTCGACGAGGAGGCCCAGACCGCCGCCTTCACGCTGAAGACCCCGCTGGCCAAGGGCAAGCACGTGCTGGCCATCGACTACGCCGGCAAGATCTACACCCAGGCCGCGGGCCTGTTCGCCCTCGACTACGACACCGAAGAGGGCCAGAGGCGCGCCCTCTACACCCAGTTCGAGAACTCCGACGCCCGCCGGTTCATCCCCTCGTGGGACGAGCCGTTCCACAAGGCGACGTTCAGCGTCGAGGCCACGGTTCCCACCGGCCAGATGGCCCTCTCCAACATGCCGATCGCCAAGAGCGTCGACCTTGGCGGCGGCAAGACCCGCGTGACCTTCGCGACCTCGCCGAAGATGTCGACCTACCTGCTGTTCTTCGGCCTGGGCGAATTCGAGCGCGCCAGCGTCAAGACCGCCGGCGTCGACATCGGCGTGGTCACCAAGAAGGGCGACCTGGCCAAGGCGAAGTTCGCCCTGGAGTCGGCCGGCCCGCTGACGGCCTGGTACAACGACTATTTCGGCGTCTCCTACCCGCTGCCGGCGCTGGACCACATCGCCGCCCCGGGCCGCAGCCAGTTCTTCAGCGCCATGGAGAACTGGGGCGCGATCTTCTACTTCGAATACGCCCTGCTGATGGATCCGAAGATCTCGACCCAGCGCGACGCCCAGAACATCTACACCACCGTCGCCCACGAGACCGCCCACCAGTGGTTCGGCAACCTGGTGACCATGGCCTGGTGGGACGACCTGTGGCTGAACGAGGGCTTCGCCTCGTGGATGGAAGGCCGGGCGACCGAGAAGTTCCACCCCGAATGGAACGCCGCCCTGGCCGCCGTCGGTGGGCGCGAATACGCCATGAACCTGGACGGCCTCGTCACCACGCACCCCGTCGTGCAGCACGTCGAGACCGTCGAGCAGGCCAGCCAGGCCTTCGACGCCATCACCTACCAGAAGGGCGAGGCGGTCATCCGCATGCTCGAGGGCTATGTCGGCGAGGACGCCTGGCGCACCGGCGTGCGCGCCTACATCAAGGCCCACGCCTACGGCAACACGGTCAGCGACGACCTGTGGAAGGCGGTCGAGACCGCCGCCGGCAAGCCGATCACCGCCATCGCCCACGACTTCACCCTGCAGCCGGGCGTGCCGCTGATCCGCGTCGAGGCCGGCGCCTGCCAGGCCGGCAAGCAGGTGCTGACCCTGACCCAGGGCGAGTTCAGCAAGGACTTCCCCGACAAGAAGCCGCTGTCCTGGCGCGTGCCGGTCAACGCCAAGGCCCTGGACGGGTCGAGCATCGCCAAGACCGTGGTCGAGGGCGGCAAGGCCAGCCTGACGGTCGAGGGCTGCGGCCCCGTGGTCGTCAACGCCGGCCAGAGCGGCTACTACCGCACCCTCTACGCCCCCGCCCAGTTCCAGGCCCTGGCGGCCAACTTCGGCAAGCTGCCGGCCATCGACCAGCTGGGCCTGCTGTCGGACGCCTGGTCGATGGGCACGGCGGGCCAGCAGTCGCCGACCGACGCCCTGGCCCTGATCGCCGCTGCGCCGGGCGACKCCGACCCGCAGGTGCTGTCCAAGGCCGCCGGCGTGCTGTCGGCCATCGACGGCTACTACGAAGGCCAGCCCGAGCGCGCGGCCTTCCGCAAGCTGGCCGTGGCCCGGCTGTCGCCGATGCTGGCCCGCGTGGGCTGGGAGGCCAAGGCCGGCGAGCCCGACCCCGTGGCCATCCTGCGCGGCGACCTGATCGCCACCCTGGGCGAGCTGGGCGATCCGACCGTGGTCGCCGAGGCCCGCCGCCGCTACGCCGCCGACAAGACCGATCCCGCCGCCATCCCCGGCCCGCTGCGCAAGGCGATCCTCGGCGTCGTGGCCGTCAACGCCGACGCGGCGACCTGGGACGCCATCCACGCCCAGGCCCAGGCCGAGAAGACCCCGCTGGTCCGCACCCAGCTCTACAGCCTGCTGGCCTCGGCCGACGACGAGGCCCTGGCCCGCAAAGCCCTGGAGCTGGCCCTGACCGCCGAGCCGGGCGAGACCAATTCGGCCGGCATGATCTCGGGCGTGGCCTCGCGCCATCCGGACATGGCCTTCGACTTCGCCGCGGCCCATCGCGACGCGGTCGACGCCAAGGTCGACAACAGCGCCCGCACCCGCTTCATCCCCAGCCTGGCCAGGGCTTCGGGCAAGCCGGAAACGGCCGAGAAGCTGAAGGCCTGGGCGGCCGCCAACCTGACCGAGAGCTCGCGCAAGGAAGCCGACAAGGCGATCTCGGCCATCGAATACCGGGCCAAGGTGCGTCGCGAGCGCCTGCCGGCGATCACCGCCTGGGTCGCCAAGGCCGGCTGAACCGGACTTTTCGCAGCGTCGGCCAAGGGTCGGCGAGCCGACGCTGCGACGTTCCGTCTTGCAGATTCCCCTTCTTTCCCTGCGGGAATGGGGTTGCGGCGGCACGCGTATCCCCCATATCGGGCATCGAAGCGGGGTTGACGGGCTCGTCAACTTCGATTGAAGCCTCTCCTTTCGCCTGGTTCGTCCAGGCGGCAGGATTTTGGATCAACCCTAGACGCGACCAGACGGGGACGGACCGAGAAAAACCGGGGCGCTTCTGATAAGGCCCTTGTCACCGCCGTCCGCCATTCGAGGAGCTGCAGGCACACCACATGAGCAAGATTATCGGTATCGACCTTGGCACCACGAACTCGTGCGTGGCCATCATGGACGGCAAGAACCCGAAGGTGATCGAGAACGCCGAAGGCGCTCGCACCACCCCGTCGGTCGTCGCCTTCCTCGAGGACGGCGAGCGCCTGATCGGCCAGCCCGCCAAGCGCCAGGCCGTGACCAACCCGACCAACACCCTGTTCGCCATCAAGCGCCTGATCGGCCGCAACGCGAACGACCCGGTGGTCGAGAAGGACAAGGGCATGGTGCCCTACGAGATCGTCAAGGGCCCGACCGGCGACGCCTGGGTCAAGGCCCACGGCAAAGACTACTCGCCCCAGGAAGTCTCGGCCTTCATCCTGCAGAAGATGAAGGAAGCCGCCGAAGCCCACCTCGGCGAGCCGGTGACCAAGGCGGTCATCACCGTTCCGGCCTACTTCAACGACGCCCAGCGTCAGGCCACCAAGGACGCCGGCAAGATCGCCGGCCTGGAAGTCCTGCGCATCATCAACGAGCCGACCGCGGCGGCCCTGGCCTACGGCCTGGACAAGAACGACGGCAAGAAGATCGCGGTCTACGACCTGGGCGGCGGCACCTTCGACGTCTCGATCCTGGAGATCGGCGACGGCGTGTTCGAGGTGAAGTCGACCAACGGCGACACCTTCCTGGGCGGTGAAGACTTCGACCTTCGGATCGTCGACTACCTGGCCGACGAGTTCAAGAAGGAGCAGGGCGTCGACCTGCGCAAGGACAAGCTGGCCCTCCAGCGCCTGCGCGAGGAAGCCGAGAAGGCCAAGAAGGAGCTGTCGTCGACGGCTCAGTACGAGGTCAACCTGCCGTTCATCAGCATGAACGCCTCGGGCCCGCTGCACCTGAACATCAAGCTGTCGCGCTCCAAGCTGGAAGCCCTGGTCGACGACCTGATCGCCCGCACCATCGGTCCGTGCGAACAGGCCCTCAAGGACGCCGGCCTGAAGAAGAGCGACATCGACGAAGTGATCCTGGTCGGCGGCATGAGCCGCATGCCCAAGGTCCAGCAGGCGGTGCAGGACTTCTTCGGTCGCGAACCCCACAAGGGCGTGAACCCCGATGAAGTCGTGGCGCTGGGCGCGGCCGTTCAGGCCGGCGTGCTGCAAGGCGACGTCAAGGACGTGCTGCTGCTCGACGTGACCCCGCTGACCCTGGGCATCGAGACCCTCGGCGGCGTGTTCACCCCGCTGATCGAACGCAACACCACGATCCCGACCAAGCGCTCGCAGACCTTCTCGACCGCTGACGACAACCAGTCGGCCGTGACCATCCGCGTGTTCCAGGGCGAACGCCCGATGGCCGTGGACAACAAGATCCTCGGCCAGTTCGACCTGGTGGGCATCCCGCCGGCGCCGCGCGGCGTGCCGCAGATCGAGGTCACCTTCGACATCGACGCCAACGGCATCGTCCAGGTCCACGCCAAGGACAAGGCGACCAACAAGGAGCACTCGATCCGCATCCAGGCCAACGGCGGCCTCTCGGACGCCGACATCGAGCGCATGGTCAAGGAAGCCGAGGCCAACAAGGCCGCGGACGAAGAGAAGAAGAAGCTGGTCGAGGCCAAGAACCAGGGCGAGGCGATCCTGCACTCGACCGAGAAGGCCCTGACCGAGCACGGCGACAAGGTCGGCGCGGCCGAGAAGACCGCGATCGAGACCGGCGTCGCCGAGCTGAAGACCGCCCTGGAAGGCGAGGACGTCGAGGCCATCCAGGCCAAGACCCAGGCCCTGATCCAGGCGTCGATGAAGCTGGGCGAGGCCATGTACGCCTCGCAGCAGGGTGGTGAAGGCGCCGAAGGCGGCGCTGAAGCCCCCGCGGACGACGGCGTCGTGGACGCCGAGTTCGAGGAAGTGGACGGCACCGACAAGCCGGCTTCCTAAGCCATGGACGCGCCGGCGAACGATCCTTCGAGATCCGTTCGCCGGCGCGCTCGTTTTGCGGTGCGCCCGATTGACGCCTTGCGGCGGGGCGCCCTCTCCCCCACCTCTTTCTCGACACCCCCTGTCTTGTTGAGCCTTACGGGCGCCGAACGCTGACGATGCGCGACTATTACGAAATTCTCGGCGTGAACCGGACCTGCGACGACGCGGGCCTGAAATCCGCCTTCCGCAAGCTGGCGATGCAGCACCACCCCGACCGCAACGGCGGTTGCGAGGACGCGAGCGGCCGGTTCAAGGAAATCAACGAGGCCTACAGCGTCCTCTCCGACCCGCAGAAGCGCGCGGCCTACGACCGCTTCGGCCACGCCGGCGTCAACGGCCCGCAAGGCGGCCCGGGCGGCATGGGCGGCGGGTTCGACGCCAGCGACATCTTCGGCGACGTGTTCGGCGATGTCTTCGGCGAGATGTTCGGCGGCGGCCGTCGCCAGTCCAACGGCCCTCAGCGCGGCCAGGACCTGCGCTATGACCTGGAGATCTCCCTGGAGCAGGCCTATGCCGGCGCCGAGGTCGAGATCACCGTCCCGGCGGCCATGACCTGCGAGGTCTGCGACGGCTCGGGCGCCAAGCCCGGCACCAGCCCCACCGTCTGCGGCTCGTGCGGCGGCGCCGGCCGCGTGCGCGCCACCCAAGGCTTCTTCTCGGTCGAGCGCGCCTGTCCGCGCTGCGGCGGTTCGGGCCGCCTGGTGCTCGACCCCTGCGCCGGCTGCCATGGCCACGGCCAGGTCCGCAAGGAACGCATCCTGTCGGTCCGCATCCCGGCCGGCGTCGACGACGGCGCCCGCATCCGCCTGGCGGGCGAAGGCGACGCCGGCGTGCGCGGCGGCCCGCGCGGCGACCTCTACCTCTTCCTGTCGGTCAGCCCGCACGAGCTCTTCGAGCGCGACGGTCTGGATCTTCTGTGCACCGTGCCGGTGCCGATGACCGTGGCCGCCCTGGGCGGCGAGATCGAGGCCCCGTGCCTGAAGGGCGGCGAGACCTGCGACGGCACCTGCCGCGTCAGCGTCAAGGTTCCCGAAGGCGCCCAGACCGGCAAGACCGTCCGCCTGAAGGGCAAGGGCATGCCGTCGCTGCGCAACCGCCAGCGCGGCGACCTGGTGGTCGAGCTGTTCGTCGAAACCCCGACCCACCTCTCCGCACGGCAAAAGGAGCTCCTCAAGGAGCTGGCCGGCCTGTGCGACGAGAAGCAGAACCCCAAGTCGGCCAACTTCGTCGGCAAGGCCAAGCGCTTCTGGGAAGAAGTGACGGGGAACTGACCTTTCCCGACCCATTTCCGACTTCTGAAAGGCCCGCCCCCGTGACGGGCCTTTCGCATGTCAGCCTGGCCGCTTGCGAGCCCCGCCGAACTCTGCGCCTCTGCGGCAGCGAAGTTGGGGCGAAGCGATGAGCGGCGACACGGGGCGGGACCAAGGCTTGTTTCAGGGCCTTCTTCGGCGCGTGGTCGGCCCCAAGCCCCTGGCCGCCCCCTATCACGCCTTCACCAGCGCCTTCGATCGCGAGATCGAGGCCGATCACATAGACGACGTCATCGGGGCCCCCACACCCGAAGACGCCGCCTTGCTGAACCTGGCCTGGCGGGAGATGCAAACGGGCCTGCTGCCCTGGCGTACGCGCCTTCTGGTGGCGGCCGGCGAGGCTTCCGCCCGGATTCGCGCTGCGTCGCGGCCCAATGCGCTGGACGACACCATCATCGCCCTTCTGCTCGATCATTCCGGCTCGATGCGCGGCCAGAAGATGCTGTACGCCGCCGCGACCGCGGATCTCGCCCAGGAATTCCTGAGCGCTTTAGGGGTAGGCGTCGAGGTGCTGGGATTCACCACCTCGCGGTGGCGCGGCGGGCGTTCGCGCACGGAATGGGTCAAGCGCGGCCGTCCCGACGATCCCGGCCGGCTGAACGATCTGCTGCACATCGTCTATCGCGCCGCCGGCGATCGCCGCGCCAGCCTGGGCGACTATGCCTATCGCGCGATGTTGCGGCCCGACCTGCTCAAGGAAAACGTCGATGGCGAAGCCGTGCTCTGGGCGGTGGATCGTCTGCGTCGCCAGCCGCAGACGCGCAAGGTGCTGCTGGTGCTGTCGGACGGCGCGCCGGTCGATGATTCCACGCTCGAGGCCAACACGCTCGACTATCTCTCTCGCCATCTGGCGCATGTCGTCGGAGACCTCGCGGCCTCGGGCGATGTGGAGATCGCCGCCCTGGGCATCGGCTTCGACGTGCGCGCCTACTATCCGAATGCGGCCCATGCCGCGGACGCCATAAACATCGGCGCCGAGACCCTGGCCTTGCTGGAGCGGCTGCTGACGACCCCGCCGACCAAAACCTAGAAATCGCTCCGACGGTCGGGCGTTTGCGTTTTCTGCAAACTGCCCGCCCGCGCCGAAAAACCCCGGTCGCACCCCTTAACGAAAACCGCGACGCTCTGTACTTTCCGGTCGGATGAACGCCCCCGTTTCTCCGCCTGTCCAGACGTTCGACGCCACCGGCGCCACGCCGGTGATGCAGCAGTTTTTCGACATGAAGACCCGCCAGCCGGACGCGCTGCTGTTCTTCCGGATGGGCGACTTCTACGAGCTGTTCTTCGACGACGCGATCCGCGCGGCGGCCGCCCTGGGCATCTCCCAGACCTTCCGCGGCACCCATGCCGGCCAGCCGATCCCGATGGCCGGCGTGCCGCATCACGCGGCCGAGGCCTATCTGTCGAAGCTGATCCGCATGGGCTTCAAGGTCGCCGTCTGCGAGCAGATGGAAGACCCGGCCGAGGCCAAGAAGCGCGGCTCCAAGTCGGTGGTCCGCCGCGACATCGTCCGCGTCGTCACGCCGGGTACGCTGACCGAGGACGGCCTGCTGGACGCCCGGGGCGCCAACCGACTGGCGGCGGTGGCCATCCGCGCCGGCCAGGCGGCCGTGGCGGCCGTGGAGCTGTCCACCGGCGAGGTCGAATGCTTCTCGACCGGCAAGGACGGCGTCGGCCCGCTGCTGGCGGCCCTGTCGCCGTCCGAGACCCTGGTCGCCGACCGCCTGCTGGCTGACGACCACCTGGCCCAGACGCTGAAGATCTGCGGCGGGCTGATTCAACCCATGCCATCCGCCCTGTCCGAGCCGCAGGCCTCCGAGACCCGGGTCAAGCGCCTCTACGGCGTCGACACCCTGGACGGTTTCGGCGGCCTGGCGCCGGCCGAGGTCGGGGCGCTTGGCCTGATCGCCGCCCACCTGGAGATGACCCAGGCCGGCAAGCTGCCGGCCCTGCGCGCGCCCCGCCGCGCGGCCGAGGCCGACGTCATGTCGATCGACCCGGCCACCCGCTCCAGCCTGGAGATCGACCGCACCCAGAACGGCGACCGCAACGGCTCGCTGCTGGCCGCCATCGACCGCACCGTCACGCCCGGCGGCGCGCGCCTGCTGGCCTCGCGCCTGGCCCGCCCCCTGCTCGACCCGGCCGCCATCGACCAGCGCCTGGACGCCGTCGAGTGGTTCGTCGAGCACCGCTCGTTGCGCGAACGCCTGCGCGAGCAGCTGAAGGGCTCGGGCGACATGGCGCGCGCCCTGGCCCGCCTGGCCCTGGGCCGTGGCGGCCCGCGGGATCTCGCCTGCCTGCGCGACGGCCTCAAGACCGGCGAGAAGCTGGCCGGCATGGTCGGCGGCTCGGGCGACCCGCTGTCGCCGCCGCCGGTCGAGCTGGAAGGCGCGCTGGCGGCCCTGACGCCGTCGCTGCACCAGGGCGTCTCGCAGCTGCTGAACACCCTTGAGGCGGGACTTGGCCCCGACCTGCCGGCCCTGGCCCGCGACGGCGGCTTCGTGGCCCCCGGGATCCGCCCCGAACTCGACCAGGCCCGCGCCCTGCGCGACGACAGCCGCCGGGTCGTGGCCGCCCTGGAGCAGCGCCTGATCCAGGAAGCGGGCATCCCGCTGAAGATCCGCCACAACGGCGTGCTCGGCTATTTCGTCGAGGCCACCGCCGGCAAGGCCGATCCGCTGTTCCAGCCGCCGCTGAACGCCACCTTCATCCACCGCCAGACCCTGGCCAACCAGGTGCGCTTCACCACCGTGGAGCTGGCCGACCTGGACGCCCGCATCGCCCAGGCCGCCGAGCGGGCCCTGGCCATGGAAGTGGCCGCCTACGAGGACTGGCGCGCCGAGGCCTGCGCCCTGGCCGAGCCGATCCAGGCCGCCGCCGAGGCCCTGGCCCGCCTGGACGTGGCCTCCAGCCTCGCCGAATGGGCCGAGGACGCCGGCGCCGTGCGCCCGACCGTCGACAAGTCGCTGGCCTTCGAAGCCAAGGCCGCCCGCCACCCGGTGGTCGAGGCCGCGGTGCGTCGCGCCGGGGACCCCTACACCCCCAACGACTGCCGGCTGGACGCCGCCGGCGAGGTCGCAGCGCGCCTTTCCATCGTCACCGGTCCGAACATGGCCGGTAAGTCGACCTTCCTGCGCCAGAACGCCTTGCTGGCCATCCTGGCCCAGGCCGGCTGCTACGTGCCCGCCAAGAGCTTCCGGCTGGGCGTCGTCGACCGCCTGTTCAGCCGCGTCGGCGCCGGCGACGACCTGGCGCGCGGTCGCTCGACCTTCATGATGGAGATGGTCGAGACCGCCGCCATCCTGACCCAGGCCACCCCGCGCAGCCTGGTCATCCTCGACGAGATCGGCCGCGGCACCGCCACCTATGACGGCCTGGCCATCGCCTGGGCCTGCGCGGAGTCGCTGCACGACACCAACCGCTGCCGCGCCCTCTTCGCCACGCACTATCACGAGCTGGCGACGCTGGAGGAGCGCATGGCGCACGTCTCCAACCTCAGCCTCCGGGCCAAGGAATGGAACGGCGACCTCGTCTTCCTGCACGAGGCGGCCGACGGCCCGGCCGACCGCTCCTACGGCGTGCAGGTGGCCAAGCTGGCCGGCGTGCCGCCGCAGGTGGTCGCCCGCGCCAAGGAGGTGCTCGACCGCCTGGAGAGCAAGACCGAATCACCGGCCAAGCTCGACGACCTGCCGCTGTTCGCGGCCTCGGCCCCCATCGCCGCGGCGCCTGTCGTTTCGGCGCCCAGCGCCGTGGATGGCGCGCTGAAGGAGCTGGACGTGGACGGCATGAGCCCGCGCGAGGCCCTGGAGGCGCTTTATCGCCTTAAGGGTCTGCTCAAGACCTAGGATCAATCATAGGAGCATGGCGGCGGCCGGTTCCGGTGGTCGCTTTGGCCGCCCGCCTCGGACACCCATATAACCGCCATGCCTCGCCGCCTCCGCCCCACGCCCCTGGAACACGTCGTCGACGGTCACGCCCTGCGCGCGCGTCTGTCGGCCGCCGCCCTGGACGCCATCGGCGACGAGGCCGCCCAGCGCGCACGGGCGATCGACATCCTCAAGCAGGCCCTGTTCCGCGGCCGGATGATCGCCAAGGAGCGGCTGGAGAACGGCGCCGGCGGCCTGGAGACGGCGCGCCTGCTCAGCGGCGTCACCGACGAGGTGATCACCGCCCTCTACGACTTCACCACCGTGCACGTGTTCCGGGCCCGCAACCCCACCGAGGGCGAGCGCCTGGCGCTGCTGGCCGTGGGCGGCTACGGCCGCGCCACCCTGGCCCCGTTCAGCGACATCGACCTGCTGTTCCTGCGGCCCTACAAGCAGACGCCGCACGTCGAGAGCGTGATCGAGTACATGCTCTATGCGCTGTGGGACTTAGGCTTCAAGGTCGGCCACGCCTCGCGCACCATCGAGGAGTGCGTGCGCCTCTCGAAGGAAGACTTCACGATCCGCACCTCGATCCTTGAGGCCCGGCGTCTGACCGGCGACGAGCGCCTGGCCGCCGACCTCAAGAAGCGGTTCCGTGACGAGGTGATGAAGGGCACCGGCCAGCAGTTCGTGGCCGCCAAGCTGAAGGAGCGCGACGACCGCCAGGCCCGCGCCGGCGCCAGCCGCTACATGGTCGAGCCCAACGTCAAGGAGGGCAAGGGCGGCCTGCGCGACCTGCACACCCTGATGTGGATCGCCGAGTACCTGCATCCGGTCGACGCGCCGGAGGACGTCTTCAAGATGGAGGTGTTCTCGGGCCGCGAGACCAAGGCCTTCATCCGCGCCTTCGACTTCCTGCACGCCGTGCGCGCCCACCTGCACTTCACCACCGGCCGGCCCGAAGAGCGACTGACCTTCGACCTACAGCCCGAGATCGCCCGCCGCATGGGCTATGGCGACCGGGGCGACGCGCCGGCGGTCGAGCGCTTCATGCGCCGCTACTTCCTGATCGCCAAGGAGGTGGGCGCCCTCACCCGCGCCTTCTCGGCCAAGCTGGAAGCCGAGCACTTCAAGAACGAGCCCAAGGGCATCTCGCGCTTCCTTCCGGGGGCTAAGCCCAAGCGCAAGGCCCTGGACGCGCCGGGCTTCTACGAGGACGGCGGGCGCCTGAACATCGACGGGCCGGAGATCTTCGAGACCGATCCGGTCAATCTGATCCGGCTGTTCAAGATCGCCGACGAGCGCGACCTTGATCTGCATCCCGACGCCTTCACCGCCGTGACCCGCAACCTCGCCCTGATCACCTCGAAGGTGCGGCGCGATCCGGAGGCCACACGGGCCTTCCTCGATCTCCTGGCGCGCGGCAAGCGCAGCTACCGCACCCTGACTCTGATGAACGACGCAGGCGTGCTGGGCCGCTTCATCCCGGAGTTCGGCCGCGTCGTCGCCCAGATGCAGTTCAACATGTACCACTCGTACACGGTGGACGAGCACACCCTGCGGGCCGTCGGCCTGATCGGCGACATGGCCGCCGGGCGCCTGTCGGAAGACCATCCGCTGGCCGTGTCGATCATGCCGCTGATCGAGGACCGCGAGGCCCTGTTCCTGGCCATGCTGCTGCACGACACCGGCAAGGGCGGCGTGGGCGGCCAGGAGAAGGCCGGGGCCCGATCGGCCCGCAGCGCCTGCGAGCGCCTGGGGGTCGAGCGCAGCAAGGTCGAGCTGGTCGCGTGGCTGGTCGAGAACCACCTCGTGATGAGCGACTTCGCCCAGAAGCGCGACGTGTCGGATCCCGGCACCGTGGCGGCCTTCGCCCGCATCGTCGAGAACCCCGAGCGCCTGCGCCTGCTGCTGGTCATCACCGTGGCCGATATCCGGGCCGTCGGGCCCGGCGTGTGGAACGGCTGGAAGGGCCAGCTGCTGCGCGAGCTCTACAACGCCACGGAGGCGGTCTTCCGGGGCGGCCGGGGCAGTGACGCCACCGCCAACGTTCAACGCCACCAGGAGGCCGCTGCAGCGGCCGCGCGCGAGATCCTGATCGCCGCCGACCCCGCCGCCAAGGGCTGGGCCGCGGCCATGGAGGACGCCTATTTCGGCGCCTTCAGCCCGCAGGACCTGCTCGACCACGCCGCCCTGGCCCGCCGGGCCGCCATCCAGGGCGGCGCGGCCGCCGAGGGCAAGGTCAATCCCGGCGCCAACGCCGCCGAGATCGTCGTCGCCGCCAAGGACCGTCGCGGCCTGTTCGCCGACCTGGCCCTGGCCATCTCCTCACTGGGCGGCAACGTCGTGGGGGCCCGGGTCTTCACCTCCCGCCAGGGTCAGGCCCTCGACGTGTTCTACGTGCAGGACGTCACCGGCGCGCCGCTCGGCTGCGAGAACCCGCGCGCCCTGCGCCGCCTGGCCGACGCGCTGGAAGCGGCCGGCAGGGGCGAGGGCGTCAACGTCGAGGCCCGGCGCGGCGGCGAGCTGGCCCGCACGGCCGCCTTCGCCATCGCCCCGACCGTGGTCATCGACAACGAGGCCTCGCACGAGGCCACGGTGGTGGAGGCCTCCGGTCGCGACCGTCCGGGCCTCCTGCAGGCCCTGGCCCGCACCCTGGCCGACAACGGCCTGTCCATCCAGTCGGCCCACATCGACGGCTATGGCGAGCGAGCAGTCGACGCCTTCTATGTGCAGACGGCCGAAGGCGGGAAGCTGGCCGACGGCCGCAAGGTCTCGGCGCTGAAGAGCGACCTGCTGTCGGCGCTGGAGCAGAACGAGGCGGGCGCGCCCAGCACCCGTCCGGGTCTCAAGCGCGCGCGGGCCAGCGTCGCGCGCTGACGCGCGTCGATCTCGCGCCCTCCACCTGGTCTCCACTGAACCTCCCCGCGAAAGCGGGGAATGACGGCTCGCGCCTGGCGGAGGGGCGATCGCCTGTCCGCCCCCGGGTGAACGCGGCGCGCGGAAATCAATTCGAGATTCTGGTCAAATTATTCAGCGACGCTGACGCCGCCTGCTTGTGGAAAAATTCCGCCGCCGGAGCTTTCGACCAAGCGCTACCGGAAGCCATTTTTCCTTTCCCAACAAGGGATTAGGCGAAAACAGCGCCCTTCCCGCCCTCGCCTGTGGCGAACGGCGCGACCCAGGATACGGCCGCGCCTTTCTTCATGCGCCACAGAAGACCCCGAAAACGGGGTCGATCAGACGCCCCGCGTCAGGCGGTTGCAAAGATCGTCCAGCTGCTCGAGCGTCGCGTAGCGGACGATTAGCGAGCCGGCGCCGCCGCGATGGTCGATCTCGACATCGAGGCCCAGCACCGACGAGAGGTCGGCTTCGAGGGCCTGGGTGTCGGTGTCCTTGGCGCGCGGCGCACGCGGCGGCGCCGAGCCGCCGTTCTTGGCGCGCGGGGTCGCATCGCCGGTCTGGGCGACGCGGGCCAGGGTCTCGGTCTCGCGCACCGAGAGGCCGCCGTCGATGACCTGCTGGGCCAGGGCGCCCGGATCGGCGGCCGTGGCGATGGCGCGCGCGTGGCCCGCCGTCAGGGCGCCGGTGACCAGGTGCTGCTGCACCGCCTCGGGCAGGGCCAGCAGGCGCAGGGTGTTGGCCACGTGGCTTCGGCTCTTGCCGATCGTCTGGGCGATGGCGTCCTGGGTGCGGCCGAACTTGTCCATCAGCACGCGGTAGCTCAGCGCCTCTTCGAGGATGTTGAGGTCCGAGCGCTGGACGTTCTCGATGATGCCGATCTCGAGCACGGCCAGGTCGTCGAGCTCGCGCACGATGATCGGCACGCTCTTGAGGCCGGCGCGCTGGGCGGCGCGCCAGCGACGCTCGCCGGCGACGATCTGGTACTCGCCCGGAGCGCCCGGCGCGGGCCGAACGAGGATCGGCTGCAGCACGCCCTTCTCGGCGATCGAGTTGGAAAGTTCTACCAGGTCTTCCTCGCGGAAGGTCCGGCGGGGCTGGTCGGGATTACGCTTCAGCAGCTCGATCGGCGCCTCGCGCGAGCCGGCGGTATTGTCGCCCGGCGCCTGGGCCGGAGCGGCTTCGACCTCGCCCAGCAGCGCCGACAGACCGCGACCCAGACCCCGACGGCCTTCCGACATCCCCGCTTCACCGACCACGACCATCTCCTCGAAACTTCAACTTCAATAACGACTTGGGCCTGTATCCTCAGGCCGGCGCTCAAATGGGTAGGCCCTGTGGATCAGGCGGCCTGGGCCTGGCGGTCCTTCTCGCGGCTGATCACCTCGCGGGCCAGTCGCAGGTAGGCCTGGCTGCCGGCGCACTTGAGGTCGTAGAGAAGCACCGGCTTGCCGAAGGACGGCGCCTCCGACACGCGGACGTTCCGCGGTATGACCGCGTCGTACACCTTGTCGCCGAAATGCTCGCGCACGTCGCGGGCCACCTGCTCGGAGAGGCTGTTGCGGCGATCGTACATGGTCAGCACCACGCCCTGGATCTCCAGGCGCGGGTTCAGGCTGCCGCGCACGCGCTCGATGGTGCGGATCAGCTGGGTCAGGCCTTCCAGGGCGAAGAACTCGCACTGCAGCGGCACGAACACGGCGTCGGCGGCGGTCATGGCGTTGACCGTCAGCACGTTCAGCGACGGCGGGCAGTCGATCAGCACGTAGGTGTAGGGGCCGTTGGCGCGCAGCGGCTCCAGGGCGTCGCGCAGACGGTACGAGCGGCGCGCCACCTGGCCCAGTTCGAGCTCGACGCCCGACAGGTCGGCGTCGGCCGGGATCACGTCCAGGCCCGGCAGCGAGGTCTGCACGGCCGCCTCGATCACCGGCGCTTCGCCCATCAGCACGTCGTACAGCGTCTTCTTGCGCTGCAGTCGGCCGATCCCCAGGCCCGTGGAGCAGTTGCCCTGCGGGTCGGCGTCGATCAGCAGGACGCGCTCGCCGCAGGCGGCCAGCGCCGTGCCCAGGTTGATGGCCGTGGTGGTCTTGCCCACCCCGCCCTTCTGGTTGGCGACCGCCAGGACTCTCAGCTCAGACTTTGCGGACACGGCTCAGCCCCTTGATTTGCACGACATGGCCGCGCGGGTCGCTCTTGGAGCCCCGCACGTCCGACTCGAACTTCCAGGTCTTCTCGGCTTCAGCGATCTCGGCGGCGACCTCCTGGCCCTTCAGGAACCAGGCGACCGCGCCGCGCTTGAAATAGGGTTGCGCGTATTCCAGCAGGCGCGGCATCGGCGCGCAGGCCCGGGCCGTGACCACCTGCACCTTGAGGTCCAGGCTTTCGGCGCGGGCGTTGTGGATCTCGACCGGCAGGTCGAGCTCGCGGCAGACGGCGTCGAGGAAGCGGCAGCGCTTGGCCATGCTCTCGACGAGGTGGACCTTGGCCCCCGGAACGGCCTTCAGCAGGATCGCCAGCACCACGCCGGGCAGGCCCGCGCCCGCGCCCAGGTCGGCCCAGGTCTTGGCCTCCGGCGCGAAGGTCAGAAGCTGGGCGCTGTCCCAGGCGTGGCGGTTCCAATAGGCGGCCATCGAGGCCGGCCCGACGAGGTTCATCACCTCGTTCCACTCGGCCAGCAGCTCGCGATAGCGCGCCAGGTCGGCGACCTGGGCGTCGGTCGACCCCGTCAGCCTCTGGAAGGCCGCGGCGTCGACCGGGTCGAGCGTTTCGATGACGAGATCAGCAACAGCCATCAGGCGGCCCGGCCCCGTCGCACGTGGGCCAGCAGGGCCGTCAGGGCGCCGGGGGTGACCCCCTCGATGCGGGCCGCCTGGCCCAGCGTCAGGGGCTTCACCCGGATCAGCTTCTCGCGCACCTCGTTGGAGAGGCTGCCGATGTCGCGGTAATCGAGGTCGGCCGGCAGGCGCAGGTCCTCGTCCTTGCGCAGGGACTCGGCGTCGGCGCGCTGGCGGTCGAGATAGCCGGCATAGGCCGCCTCGATCTCGATCTGCTCGCGGGCCATCGGGCTCCAGTCGGCGATCTCTGGCCACACACGGACCAGGTCGTCGATACCGACGTCCGGATAGGCCAGCATGGCCAGGACGTCGCGGCGCTGGCCGTCGGCATTGACCTTGAAGCCGGCCTTCACGGCCTCGGCCGGGGTCATGTTCAGGGTGCGGGCGCGGCTGCGCACGGCCTCCAGCTCGGCCTTCTTGGCGGCCCAGGCGCCGGCGCGAACCTCGCCCACGACGCCCAGTTCGACGCCGCGCTCGGTCAGGCGCTGGTCGGCGTTGTCGGCGCGCAGGGTCAGGCGGAACTCGGCCCGGCTTGTGAACATGCGGTAGGGCTCGGTGACGCCACGGGTGACGAGGTCGTCGATCATCACGCCGATATAGGCCTCGTCGCGCGCGAAGACGGCCGGCTCCCGGCCCAAGGCGGAAAGGGCCGCGTTCATGCCGGCGACCAGGCCTTGCGCCCCGGCCTCTTCATAGCCCGTGGTGCCGTTGATCTGGCCGGCCAGATAAAGGCCCGGCAGGCGCTTGGTCTCCAGCGTGGCGTAGAGCTCGCGCGGATCGACATAGTCGTATTCGATCGCATAGCCGTAGCGGATCACCTCCACGGCCTCGAGGCCGGGGATGGTGCGCAGGAACAGAAGCTGGGTTTCGGCCGACACCGAGGTTGAGACGCCGTTGGGATAGACGGTGTCGTCGTCCAGGCCTTCCGGCTCCAGGAACACCTGGTGGCTGGTCTTGTCGGCGAAGCGGACGACCTTGTCCTCGATCGACGGGCAATAGCGCGGGCCGATCCCCGTGGCGCGACCGCCATAGACGGCGGACTCGCCCAGGCGATCGGCGATGATCCTGTGGGTTTCCTCGGTCGTGAAGGTGATGCCGCAGCGGATCTGCGGCACGTCGATCTTCTCGTTGAGGAACGAGAACGGCACGGGCTCTTCGTCGGCCGCCTGCATGTCGAGGCGGTCCCAGGCGATGGTCTTGCCGTCGAGGCGGGCGGGCGTGCCGGTCTTCAGACGGCCCATGTCGAAGCCCAGGCCGTAGAGACGGTCCGACAGACCGATCGACGGCTGGTCGCCGACGCGGCCGGCCGGGATCCGGGTCTCGCCCTGGTGGATGACCCCCTTGAGGAAGGTGCCGGTGGTCAGCACGACTTTGGGGGCGCGATAGACGCTCCCCTCCCCGTCGACGGCGCCGGCCACGTGGCCACCCTCGACGATCAGGTCTTCGGCCGCGGCCGCGACGACGTCGAGGTTGGGATAGGCGAACAGCTCGGCCTGCATGGCCTCGCGATAGAGCTTGCGGTCGATCTGCGAGCGTGGGCCGCGAACGGCCGGGCCCTTCGACCGGTTGAGCATGCGGAACTGGATGCCGGCCTTGTCGGCCATGCGGCCCATCAGGCCGTCCAGGGCGTCGATCTCGCGCACCAGGTGGCCCTTGCCCAGGCCGCCGATGGCCGGGTTGCACGACATCTCGCCGACGGTTTCACGTTTGTGGGTCAGCAGCAGGGTGCGCGCGCCGGTGCGCGCGGACGCCGCCGCGGCTTCACAACCGGCATGACCGCCGCCGATGACGATGACGTCCCAGGACTGGGGCGAAGAGTTGGACAAGGGAGAAACGCGCCTCAATGCGGAACGCCCCCGACCCAGCGGGAGCGTGCCTGACTTATAGCTTCAAGCCGCCCTGTGGGCGAGTCGAGTCCGGGGCGTTTCACGTGAAACGCGGTGCGCGTATCTGTGGTCAGGCTGTGGACGGTTCAAGCCCCTGTTCCACGTGAAACATTCACTTTCCAATGCAGAAGCTTGAAAAGACACGGTCAAGCACGTCTTCCGGATCGATGCGGCCTGTGATCCTGGAAAGTGCACGGGAAGCGAGGCGAACGTCCTCCGCGGCCAGTTCCACGTCGTGCTTTTCGGCCAGGGCGCGCTCAAGATAGGCCCTCGCCTCCCCCAGACGTTCGGCGTGACGGATGCGGGTCGCGGCCGGAAACTCGGCGCCCGACAGGGCTTCGACCACGTGAGCGGTCAGGGCGGCGCGGATCGGACCGCCCCCCTCCTCCCGCGCCGACAGCGCCACCACGTGCAACCCCAGCTGCGCCTTATGGGCGCGTATGGCCGCCACGGCGGCCGGCTCTACCAGATCGATCTTGTTGATCACCAGCCAGTCGCCGGCGCGGACAATTGCGTGGTGTTCAGAATGTTTCACGTGAAACTCGCCGGCGTCGACGACCCACATCCGCAGGTCCGCCTCCTCGGCCCAAACCCGCGCGCGGCGCACGCCCTCGGCCTCGATATCGTCGGCGGTCTCGCGGATCCCGGCCGTGTCGGCCAGCAGCGCCTTGTAGCCGCCCAGCACCAGGGGAACCTCGATGACGTCCCGCGTGGTGCCCGGCGTCGCGGTGACGATCGCGGCGTCGCGTTCGGCCAGGGCGTTCAGCAGCGTGCTCTTGCCGGCGTTCGGCGCGCCGACCAGGGCGATGCGGAAACCGTCCCGCACCCGGCGACCACGTGCGACATCGGCCAGGGCCGTGTCGATCTCGCCGGCCAGGGTCTGCAGTCCGGGCCGGGCGCGGGCCGCCACGTCTTCGGGCAGCTCCTCGTCCGGAAAGTCGACGGCGGCTTCCAGCATGGCCAGGGCCTGGACCAGCAGGTCGCGCCAGGCGTCGTAGCGACGGCCCAGGGCGCCGCCCAGCTGGCCCAGCGCCTGCTTGCGCTGGCCTTCGGTCTCGGCGTCGATCAGGTCGCCCACGGCCTCGGCCTGGGCCAGGTCGAGCTTTCCGTGCTGGAAAGCCCGCCGTGTGAACTCCCCCGGCTCGGCCAGTCGCAGGCCCAGGGCCGACAACGCGCCGAGCAGCGACTCCACGACCGCCCTGCCCCCGTGCACGTGAAACTCGGCGGCGTCCTCGCCGGTGTAACTGGCCGGTCCCTGGAACCACAGCACCAGGGCGTCGTCGAGCGCGACGCCGTCGTGGCGCAGGGTCCGCAAGGCCGCCTGGCGCGGCTTGGGCAGGTTTCCCGTGAGGGCGCGAACGGCCTCGCTGCTGGCGGGACCCGAGACGCGGATCACCGCCACGGCGGCGCGGCCGGCCGCCGTCGCCGGCGCGTAGATCGTATCGACCATCAGATCAGTCGCGCTTGCCGACCGCCGCTCCGGCCGCGGCCGTCATCAGCTTGCGGAAGCTGTCCTGGGCGCCGGCCCCGAACGCCATCCAGTTCTTCAGCAGCTCCTCGGGCGCCAGCATCGCCATGTTGGCGTCCATGCGGGCCTGCATCTCCTTGACGAGATGGTCGTTCAATCCGCTCACGTCGGGCAGGCCCAGGAAGGCCCGCGCTTCGACCGGGGTGCAGTCGATCTCGATCGTCATCTTCATCGAAAAAGTTCCCTGGCGGCAGGCCACGAGATTGTGACGCCGCGCACTGCTCGGGGCAGGTTAGAGCGCTTCGGTCGAAAGTCCCATCGACGGCTTATTGTATGTGGAGAGCCCCATGAGCGAGACCCTCACGATCAACACGCCCGATGGCGACTTCTCGGCCTATGTGGCGCGCCCCGCCACGGGAGACGCTGCGCCGGCCATCGTCGTCATCCAGGAGATCTTCGGCGTCAACCAGGTGATGCGCGACATCTGCGACAAGCTGGCCGGCGAAGGCTTCCTGGCCGTGTGTCCCGACCTCTTCTGGCGGATCGAGCCCGGCATCGACATCACCGACAAGTCGGAAGCCGAGTGGAAGAAGGCCTTCGAACTGTTCAACGCGTTCGACGTGGACGCCGGCGTCGCCGACATCGACGCCACCATCGACGCGGTCCGTCCCCTGTCGTCGGGCAAGGTCGGCGCGGTCGGCTACTGCCTGGGCGGCCTGCTGGCCTTCCTGACGGCGACCCGCACCGACGCCGACGCCTCGGTCTCCTATTACGGTGTCGGCCTCGAGAAGCATGTCGGCGAGGCCGAGAAGCTGGAGAAGCCGCTACTGCTGCACGTGGCCGAGGAAGACAAGTTCGTGCCCAAGGAAGCACAGCAGGTGATCTTCGCCGCGCTGAAGGATCACCCGCAGATCACGCTTCATACCTATGCCGGCCGCGACCACGCTTTCGCGCGTGAGGGCGGCGACCACTATGACGCCGCCGACGCCTCGCTCGCCAATGGCCGCAGCCTGGCCTTCTTCAAGAAGACCCTCGCCTGATGCTGGCCGTCGAAGCCAAGGCTGCCGGCGGGCCCGAGGTGCTGGAGGTCGTCGAGCGCGACCTCCCCTCGCCCGGCCCCGGCCAGATCCTCGTCCGTCACGCGGCCGTCGGTCTGAACTTCATCGACACCTATCACCGCTCCGGCCTCTATCCGGTGAAGTACCCGCAGGTGCTGGGCCTAGAGGCCGCGGGCCACGTGGTAGCGATAGGTGAAGGCGTCACCCGCTTCGCGGTGGGCGACCGCGTCGCCTACAACGGCACGATGGGCGCCTATGCGCAGGCCTCGGTGGTCCCGGCCGATCGCGCCGTGAAGGTTCCGGAAGGCGTCGACCTGGAGGTCGCGGCCGCCGTCCTGCTCAAGGGCATGACGGCCGAATTCCTGATCCGCCGCTGCTTCCCCGTGAAGGCCGGCCAGACCGTGCTGGTCCACGCGGCCGCCGGCGGCGTCGGCCAGATCCTGGTGCAGTGGGCCAAGGCCCTGGGCGCCAGCGTCATCGCCACCGTCGGCTCGGAGGCGAAGGCCCAGATCGTGCGCGACCTCGGCGCCGACCACGTGATCCTCTACGACCACGAGGATGTCGCAGCGAGGGTGGCCGAGATCACGGGCGGGGCCGGCGTGCCGGTCGTCTATGACGGCGTCGGCAAGGACACCTTCCAAGGCAGCCTCAAGAGCCTGGGCCGCCGCGGGGTGCTGGTCACCTATGGCAACGCCTCGGGTCCCGTACCGCCGTTCGCGCCGCTGGAGCTGGGGGCCAAGTCGGCCTTCATCACCCGCCCTCGCCTGTTCGACTACATCGTAACCACCGACGAGCTCGACGAGAGCGCCGCGGCCCTGTTCGAGGTCCTGGCCTCGGGCGCGGTGAAGATCGACATCGGCCAGCGCTTCCCGTTGGCGGAGGCTCGGGCCGCGCATGAAGCGCTGGAGGGGCGCAAGACGACCGGCGCGACGGTGCTGGTTCCCTGACGACGTGCAACGAAAGCCTCGTCCTTCGACAAGCTCAGAATGAGGCTTTCGACTGCGGTGGACGGGAACCACATGCTCCCCTTCTGAGGGAGCTTTCGCGGGGGGCTGAGGGGCGGCGCCGRCSGTGGAAGTCCCCCTCCGGCCCTTCGGGCCACCTCCCCCCAAAGGGGAGGATCTAGAACCACCGACCAACAAAAAGGCCCCGGATCGCTCCGGGGCCTTTCTCGTGTTTCACGTGAAACACCAAGCTTAAGTATTCATGCTCTGGAAGAAATCGCCGTTCGTCTTCGACTGGCGCAGCTTGTCGAGCAGGAACTCGATGGCGTCCGAAGCGCCCATCGGGTTGAGGATCCGGCGCAGCACGTAGGTCTTCTGCAGCTGGTCGCGCGGAGTGATGAGCTCTTCCTTGCGGGTGCCCGACTTGAGCACGTCGATGGCCGGGAAGATGCGCTTGTCGGCCACCTTGCGGTCCAGGACGATTTCCGAGTTACCGGTGCCCTTGAACTCTTCGAAGATGACTTCGTCCATGCGGCTGCCGGTGTCGATCAGGGCCGTGGCGATGATCGACAGCGAGCCGCCCTCTTCCACGTTGCGCGCGGCGCCGAAGAAGCGCTTGGGACGTTGCAGGGCGTTGGCGTCGACACCGCCGGTCAGCACCTTGCCCGACGACGGGACGGTGGTGTTGTAGGCGCGGCCCAGGCGGGTCACCGAGTCCAGCAGGATGACGACGTCGCGCTTGTGCTCGACCAGGCGCTTGGCCTTCTCGATCACCATCTCGGCGACTTGCACGTGGCGCGTGGCCGGCTCGTCGAAGGTCGAGGCGATGACCTCGCCCTTCACCGTGCGCTGCATGTCGGTGACTTCTTCCGGGCGCTCGTCGATCAGCAGCACGATCAGATAGCACTCGGGGTGGTTGGTCTCGATCGACTTGGCGATGTTCTGCAGCATCACCGTCTTACCCACGCGCGGCGGGGCGACGATCAGGCAGCGCTGGCCCTTGCCGAGCGGAGCGACGATGTCGATGACGCGGCCCGAGCGATCCTTGATGGTCGGATCGGGCAGTTCCATGTTCAGGCGCTCTTCGGGATAGAGCGGCGTCAGGTTGTCGAAGTGCACCTTGTGGCGCACGTTTTCCGGGCTTTCGAAGTTGATCTTCGAGACGCTCGTCAGGGCGAAGTAACGCTCGCCTTCACGGGGCGAACGGATCGCGCCCTCGACGCTGTCGCCGGTGCGCAGGCCGAACTTGCGGATCTGCGAGGGCGAAACGTAGATGTCGTCCGGACCCGGCAGGTAGTTGGCTTCCGGCGAGCGCAGGAAGCCGAAGCCGTCCTGCAGCACTTCCATGGTGCCCGAACCGAAGATCTCCACGCCTTCTTCGGCGAGGGTCTTCAGGATGGCGAACATCATGTCCTGCTTGCGCATCGAGTTGGCGTTCTCGACCTCGAAGGTCTCGGCGAACGCCAGCAGGTCGGCCGGGGACTTTTCCTTCAGTTCCTGCAGCGACATGCGCGTCAGGCCCATGGCGGCGATGGCCGCCGTGATCTCGGAGTTGTCGTCCTCGTCGCCGGCGTCGCCCTCGATGGCGATTTCAGCGGCTTCGGCGACGATCTCGACGGCGGCCTCGTCCGTGGTTTCCCCAAGGGCTTCCACGGGGGCGTCCAGTTCGAGCGGGACTTGCGGATCGGTTTCTTCAGTCATGCATAGACTCGCGGTCGCCCGGATACGATCCGGGCTTGGATAGAAATTCAGCCGGCTTCAGACGAAGGCGGCGATGGGGTCGCGCCATGACGACGGCGCGTATCGATCAGGGGAACGGATCATGAGGCGCACCAGGACGGGCGCGATCCGTGAAAGGCGGGAACGCAGCGGTATGACCGCAACGTCTGACCAAGACGGGAACCACAAGGCGGGTTCCTGGTCAAGCGCTACCGATGGAGTCCTGTGGGGGCTCCATCGCCTGGCGGGGGATAAGGATGGGAGAACGCCGGGTCGGGCGCTCTCCGACTAGTTCAGGTACTTGGTCGTCACCGACAGCACGATGACGATCGCCGCCACGAAGGGCAGCTCGTTGGTCGCCCGCCAGAACTTTTCCGAGCGGGTGTTCTGGCCGGCCTCGAACGCCTTTCGGGCCTTCGACAGGAAGCCGTGCCAGCCGAACAGGAAGAACACGCCCGCCAGCTTGGCCAGCATCCAGGGCTTGGCCAGAAAGTCCCAGCCGCGGATGGCGCCGTCGGCCATGATCAGCCCCAGGCCGAAGACCAGGGCGGCGATCATCGCCGGATTGATGATCCCGCGCAGCAGCCGCCGCTCCATGACCTTGAAGGTCGCATCCATCTCCGAGCCGAGCGTCGCGCCGGTGTGATAGACGTAGAGGCGCGGCAGGTAGAGCATGCCCGCCATCCAGGCGATCACGGCCAGGATGTGCAGGCCGCGGATCAGGTTGAAATGCTCGACCAGGAAGTCGGTCACGCGCGGGCTCCAGGGGCGGCTTTGAGGCAGGTTTGGTCGCTTCCGCAGACCTGCGGCGCTTCCGAAGAAAGCGCCTCGGTGACGAGAGTCCCCAAACAATCGATGAACACGGGCGATACGCCAAGCGCCGGCACGCGGGCATAGATCGAGCCGCCGTGCTCGTAGGCCAGTTCGCGGTATTCGACGTCCAGCTCGACCAGCGTCTCGATGTGCTCGGAGACGAAGGCGATCGGCGTGACCACCAGGGCCAGGCCGGCCTGGGCCGCTGCCTTGACCTCGTCGTCGGTGGACGGGCCGATCCACTTCAGCGGGCCGACCCGGCTCTGATAGCTGATCTTCCAGTCGACCCCCTCGCCCAGGATGTCGCCGAGCCTTTCGACGACCGCGGCCGCGGTGGCCTCGACCTGGCGCTGATAGGGATCGCCGGCGGTGATCACCTTTTCGGGCAGGCCGTGGGCCGAGAACAGGATCCGCGCCGGCCTGGGCGATCCGGCCTTGGCGTACTCGGCCCGGATCAGATCAGCGTGCGCCTGCACGAAGTTTTCCGCCGTCGGATAGCAGCACACCGTCGTCGTCCGGCCCGGCCCCTTGCGGTAGGCCTTCTTCCACGCCTTCAGCGACGAGGCCGTCGTCGTCGTCGAGTACTGCGGATAGAGCGGCAGCAGCACCACCTCGTCCGGCTTCCACGCCTTCACCGCCCCGGCGGTCTCGCCGCTCAGCGGATCCCAGTAGCGCATGGCCATGAAGGCCTTGATCGTGTCGCCCGGCAGGCGCTGGGCCAGCACCGCCTCCAGCGCCCTCGCCTGCTTGTCGGTTTCCGGCAGCAGGGGCGAGCCGCCGCCCATCAGGGCGTAGTTGGCGCGCGCCGACTTGGCCCGGGTGGTCGAGATCAGCGCCGCCACCGGATAGCGAACGAAGAACGGCGCCTGGATGATCGCGGGATCACGGAACAGGTTGAACAGGAACGGTCGCACCGCGGCCTGGCCGTCGGGCCCGCCGAGGTTGAACAGGACGACGGCGATCTTCCGTCCGGCCTGGGCGCTGCTCTTCAAGTCGCTCACAGGCCGGTCACCCGCTTCAGCACCTGCTCGACATGAGCGATCGGCGTGTCGGGCAGGATGCCGTGACCCAGGTTGAAGATATAGGGGCCCTGTCCCCACTGTGCGAGCATCTGCTCGACGCGTTCGTCCAGAGCCGCGCCGCCGGCCCGCAGCAGCAGCGGATCAAGAGCGCCCTGGATGGTCTTGGTCTTCTGGATGCTCTGGCCCAGCTTCGCCGAGGCCGAGGTGTCGAGCGCCACGCCCTCCACCGGCACGGCCTGCGCGTAGGCCTCGACGAGCGTTCCGGCCCCGCGGGGGAAGCCGATCAGCGGCACGGTCACGCCGCGCGCGCGAAGGCCCTCGGCGATGGCGATGTGCGGCCTGGTCACCAGGCGCTCGAAAAGCGGCTCGGAGAGGCCTTCGGCCCAGCTTTCGAACAGCTTCAGCGCCTGGGCGCCGGAAGCGGCCTGCATGGCCAGATAATCGACCGTAGCGTCGACCAGGATCTGGATCAGTCGGTCCAGCTTGTCGGCGTTCTGATAGGCGAAGGTCCGCGCGCCCGAGCGATCGCTGGATCCGCCCTCGATCATGTAGGTCGCCACCGTCCACGGCGCGCCGGCGAAGCCGATCAGGGCCTTGGAGGGATCGATGTCGGCGCGGACGCGCGAGAGCGTCTCGCCGACGGCCTTCAGGGCCTCGCCGGCCTGCTGGGTCTTGTCGGCCATGGCGTCCAGATCAGGCAGCTCGCCGAGCTTGGGGCCTTCGCCGGCCTCGAACCACACCTTTTGGCCCAAGGCGCCGGGGATCAGCAGGATGTCGGCGAACACGATCGCCGCGTCATACGGAAAGCGGCGCAGCGGCTGCAGGGTGACCTCGGCCGCCTTCTCCGGGTTCAGGCAGAAGCTGATGAAGTCCTGAGCCGTCGCCCGCACGGCGCGATACTCGGGCAGATACCGGCCCGCCTGGCGCATGAACCAGACCGGGGGACGCTCGGCGGTTTCACCGGCCAGCACGGAGAGAAACTTCGGGATCGGAGAGCTCGTCATACCGGCGGTTAAATCCCGGCGAGCCGTTCCACTCAAGTCCGTGCGACCCCGTACCCTCTTATTCTTCTTAAAAATAAGAATCTTAGAAAGAGAGGAGGGAGGAGGAGGGCAAGTGCAACACGGGGATAAGTCCGCCCCGGTGGACAACTCCAACAGGCCCTACTCGGTATGCCCCAGCTTGGTACACATGGGAGTCATACCTTGTGAACTTCGTGGACAAGCTTCCAAGCCACGAGATTCCTTACGAAACCCAGACGATGGTGAATGGGAAATTAACCATCCGTTAGGACTTTCCACAAGCGCGGGACAACGCGCGGGCACAGGTCCCGGAGGTCAGGTTCAAGCTGGGGATTGTCCGGCGTCAATGAGGCCGTTTATCACAGGGGCGCGGCGCAGCGTCGCGCTGGGGCGCATTTGGCGCCCGCTTGTCCCCAGAAGGCTCCCAGAGTGGTAAAGCAACCCTTAACGGATGATCCACAGGATGGGGCCTCGGCTGAGACCGATCGCCACACCGCGCGGTTCGCCACCTACTTCCATATCCACCTGGTTTCGGACTCCACGGGCGAGACCTTGAACGCCATGGCGCGGGCGGTCTGTGCACGCTTCACCGATATCCTGCCGATCGAACACATCTACGCGCTGGTTCGTTCCATCCGGCAGCTGGACCGCGCCCTGGAAGAGATCGCCGGGGCGCCGGGGGTGGTTATGCACACCATCATCGATCCGGGCCTGCGCGCGGCGCTCGAGGAGGGCTGCCGCAAGCTCGACATGCCGTGCATCGCCGCGCTGGATCCCGTGGTCAGCGCCATGTCGCGCTATCTGGGGGCCAAGATCTCCACGCGCGTGGGTGCGCAGCACGCGTTGAACAACGACTATTTCGACCGCATCGAGGCCCTGGACTACGCCATCGCCCATGACGACGGCCAGGGCGGCCAGGACCTGACCCAGGCCGACGTGATCCTGGTCGGCGTCTCGCGCACCTCCAAGACGCCGACCTGCATCTATCTGGCCCACCGCGGCGTCCGCGCCGCCAACGTGCCGCTGGTGCCGGGCCGTCCGCCGCCCGAGCAGCTGTTCGAGCTGAAGAACACCCTGATCGTGGGCCTGATGACCACGCCCGAGCGGTTGATCCAGATCCGCCGCAACCGCCTTCTGTCGCTCAAGGAGAATAGAGAGAGCGACTATATCGACACCGACAGCGTGCGCGCCGAGATCATCGCCGCCCGCCGCCTGTTCGAAAAGAACGGCTGGCCGATCATCGACGTGACCCGCCGCTCTGTGGAGGAAACCGCCGCGGCGATCATCAACCTGCTGTCGGGCGGCCGCGGCCAGGTCGAGGTGCTGGGATGAGCGCCCCCTCCCCCACGCCGATCGTTCTGGCCTCCACCAGCTGGACCCGCCAGACCATTCTCAAGAACGCCGGCGTGCCGTTCGAGGCCGTGGCCTCGGGTGTGGATGAAGAGGCCGCCAAGGCCGGGCTGCTGGCCGAGGAGGTCACGCCGCGCGACGTCGCCGACGCCCTGGCCGAGATGAAGGCGGTCAAGGTTTCCCGCAAGCGGCCCGGCCTGGTCATCGGCTCGGACCAGACCCTGGAGCTGAAAGGCCGGCTGTTCGACAAGGTCGACACCATCGAGGCCGCCCGCGCCCGGCTGCTGGAGCTGCGCGGAGAAGTCCACAAGCTGCATTCGGGCGTTGTCGTGGCCCGTGACGGCCGGCCGATCTGGCGCATCGTCGAGACCGCGAAGCTGTCGGTCCGGCCGTTCAGCGAGGCCTGGCTCGACGGCTATCTGGAGCGCAACGGCGAGCAGATCCTGTCGTCTGTCGGCTGCTACATGCTCGAAGGCGAAGGCCTGCAGATGTTCGACCGTATAGACGGCGACTACTTCACCATCCTCGGGCTGCCGATGACCGGCCTGCTCGACTTCCTGCGCCTGCACGGAGCCCTCCAGGCATGAGTTTCAAGATTACCGGCCAGGCCCTGGTGGCCGGCGTCTGCGGCCAGCCGATCGTCCATTCGATGAGCCCGCTGCTGCACAACGCCTGGCTGGCCGGCGCGGGGATCGACGGCGCCTATGTGCCGATGGGTCCGGCGGAAGACCGGTTCGAAGCCTTCGTGAACGGCTTCCGGGGCGGCGTCATCCGCGGCCTGAACGTCACCATCCCCTTCAAGGAGCGCGCCCTGGCCTGCGCCGACGAGGCCAGCGACCTGGCCCGCCTGGCAGGCGCGGCCAACCTGCTGCGGTTCCGCGAAGACGGCACGATCTTCGCCGACAACACCGACGGACCGGGCCTTCTGGGCGCCATCGCCGCCCAGGCGCCGGATTTCGACGTCACCGCCGCGCCCGTGGTGATCCTGGGGGCCGGCGGCGCGGCGCGCGGCGCGGCCGCGGCCCTGCTGCTGGCCGGCGCGCCCAGGGTGGGGATCGTCAACCGCACGGTTTCCAAGGCCCAGGCGATCGCCGACGCCCTTGGCGACAGGGTCACGGCCGCCGGCGAGGCCGATCTGCCCGCTCTGCTGGCCGAGGCGGGCCTGGTCATCAACGCCACCTCGCTGGGCCTGGGCGGCGGCGACGGCCCGCCGGCCGACCTGACCCTGACGCCGCAAGGCTGCGTGGTGATGGACATGGTCTACAAGCCGCTGCGCACCGAGTTCCTGCAACGGGCGCAGGCCGCCGGCCGGTCGACCGTGGATGGTCTGGAGATGCTGCTGCTGCAGGCCGTGCCGTCGTTCGAGGCCTTTTTCGGCCAGGTGCCGCCGGCCGATGTCGACGTGCGCGCCGTCGCCCTGGCCCATCTGGGGGAAGCCGCCAAGTGATCATCCTCGGCCTCACCGGCTCCATCGGCATGGGCAAGTCGACCACGGCCAAGATGTTCGAGGCCCAGGGCGCGCCGGTCTACGACTCCGACGCCGCCGTGCACGCGCTCTATTCGGCAGGCGGCGCGGCCGTGGCCCCGGTCGAGGCGGCCTTTCCAGGCGTCGTGGTCGACGGGGCGATCGATCGCGCCCGGCTCAGCGCCCAGGTGGTCGGCGATCCCGAAGCCCTGGAAAAACTGGAGGCCATCGTCCACCCGCTGGTCGGCGCCCACCGCATCGGCTTCTTCGAAAAGGCGCAAGCCGCGGGCCACGACATCGTCGTGCTGGACGTGCCGCTGCTCTATGAGACCGGCGGCCTGAAGAACGTCCACAAGGTGGTGGTGGTCAGCGCCCCGGCGCAGGTCCAGCGCGAGCGGGTGCTGGCTCGCCCGGGCATGACGCCTGAGAAGTTCGAGGCGATCCTGGCGCGTCAGCTGCCCGACGCGGAAAAGCGCGCCCGCGCCGATTTCGTGATCGATACGGGCAAGGGTCTGGATGCAGCCAGCGACCAGGTGCGCGACATCCTGACCCTGTTGAGAACCTCGGCCCAAGCTTGATGCCGGAGTCGAACCGGCCCATTGAAAGGCCATGGCCCGGGAAATCATCCTCGACACCGAAACCACCGGCTTCGATCCGAAGACCGGCGACCGCCTGGTCGAAATCGGCTGCATCGAGGTGGTGGACTACATGCCCACCGGCCGCTCGTTCCACGAATATTGCGATCCGCTGCGCGACATGCCGGCCGAGGCCGAGAAGGTGCACGGCCTCTCGGCTGCGTTCCTGACCGGCAAGCCGAAGTTCCACGAGATCGCCGACAAGTTCCTGGAGTTCGTCGGCGACAGCGTCGTCGTGGCCCACAACGCCTCGTTCGACCGCAGCTTCGTCAATTTCGAGCTGGAGAAGTGCGGGCGTCCCCCGCTGCCGGAAGAGCGCTGGGTCGACACCCTGGCCATGGCCAAGAAGCGCTTTCCGGGCATGTACAACTCGCTCGACGCGCTGTGCAAACGCTTCAAGATCAGCCTCGACAGCCGTGACAAGCACGGGGCGCTGATCGACTCCCACCTGCTGGCCGAGGTCTATCTCGAACTGCAGGGCGGCAAGGAGCGCGCGCTGGAGCTGACCCACGCGGTGTCGGCCAACGCCATCAGCGCCGCCCGCGCCGGCGGCTACGGCGCCCGTCCGCGTCCCCTGCCCTTCCGCTCGACCGACGACGAACGCGCCGTGCACGCCGACTGGATCAAGAAGAACCTCAAGGACAAGGCCGTCTGGCTGAAGTTCGACCTGCCGGAACTGGCCCCGGCGGCGGAGTAACCTTGGAAAACCTCTCCCAGAGGGAGAGGGAGGGGCCCGCCGCGTAGCGGTGGGAGGGTGAGGGGTTACACCCTTCGCCGATTTCCAAGGCTGTGCCGGCACGCCGGCTAGCACCGTAACCCCTCATCCTCCCATGCTGCGCATGGGCCCCTCCTTCTCCCTCTGGGAGAAGGTGAAAAGGATCAGACCTTCAGATCCGCCGTCACGGGCGCGTGGTCGCTGGGGCGTTCCCATTCGCGCACGGTGTCGTGCACCTTGGCCGAGACCTTGCCGTCGACGATGGCCGCCTC
The DNA here is from genome assembly GCF_056395525.1 of Caulobacter sp. 10L414. Taxonomy (NCBI): domain Bacteria; kingdom Pseudomonadati; phylum Pseudomonadota; class Alphaproteobacteria; order Caulobacterales; family Caulobacteraceae; genus Caulobacter; species Caulobacter sp. 10L414. Next base: position 30,031 of record NZ_JBFTJR010000020.1, on the reverse strand, counting down.
GCGCAGGCCGGGGCTGGCCAGAATGTGGTCCAGGCGCAGGCCGCGGTTGGACTTGCGGAAGTCGGCGGCGCGATAGCTCCACCACGAGAACAGCTTTTCCGGCTCGGGCACAGCCAGGCGCGGCAGGTCCAGCAGGTCCATCGACTTGATCAGGGCGTCGAAGGCCTCGAGCTCGGGCGGGGTGTGGCTGACCACCTTCAGCATCTGGCGGTGGCTCCAGACGTCGTTTTCGCCTGGCGCGATGTTCAGGTCGCCGGTGACGATCAGCGGCGCCTTGGGATCGCGCTTCTTCAGGGCGGCCGTCAGGGTCTCGTAGAAATCGAGCTTGTGGTCGAACTTCGGATTGGCGACGCGGTCGGGCAAGTCGCCGCCGGCCGGGATGTAGAAGTTCTGGATCTCGACCCCGGCCACCTTCACGGCCACGCAGCGTGCATGGCCCTCGCGGCAGTTCATCAGGGTGGGGGCGTCCTCGATCGGCAGGCGCGAGGCGATGGCCACGCCGTGCCAGCCCTTCTGGCCCATGATCTTCAGGTGCGGCAGGCCCATGGCCTCGAAGGCCTCGCGCGGGAACTCGCTCTCCTGGCACTTGATCTCCTGCATGCACAGGACATCGGGAGCGGTCTCGTCGACGAAACGCGCGGCCTGTTCGGCGCGCAGGCGGACGGAATTGACGTTCCAGGTGGCGATACGGAGGCGCATGCCGCTCCCCTACCCCGGTTTAGCGTCGCCACAAAGAAAAACGCCCGGACACACGAGGCGTCCGGGCGAAAGTCAGGTCTCTCATGCCGCCGCCGGGAGGGGATAGATCCGGCACGGTTTGCGAAGAGCGGGTCGGGCGCTCATCGCCATGCGTGATAAAAGTGCCACGCCGAAACTTTTAGTCAAGCGAAAAACAGCTTCTCTATTGCATGTTGTGAGAATGTCACAAACCGGCCGGCTTGCACGGATGTCAGCCGGTGGCCGGCTTGCCCGTGCGGCGGCGCGGATCGGTCAGCACGAACAGCTTCGGATCGATGGCGCCGACCTTGTCGAGGCCCGACAGGCGCACCCGGGTCTGGCCGCCCTTCACGTCGCTGATGGTCCAGCCGATCAGTTCGGGTTCGTTGCTGAAGTTCATCTCCAGCCGGCCCAGGGTCTGGCGCTTGGCGTCCTGGGCGACGATCGTGAAGCCGTCGGCCAGCTTGCGCACGCTGGTGATCTTCACGCCGCGATCAAGGCGCACCTCGCGCGCCAGCAGCAGGGCCAGCGGCGTGCGGCTGAGCGGATAGCTCTCGAAGGTCTTCAGGCGGCTGTCGAAGATGTTGACGTTATTGCCGTTGCTGACGACCAACAGGCCGCCCGGGCCGTCATATTCGAAACGCGCCTTGCCCGGCCGCTGCAGCCACAGGGTGCCTTGCGTGGTCACGCCGCGCGGATCGGTCTGCACGAAGCGGCCCTTGGCGTTGGACAGGCCCTGGATATAGGCCGTCGCCTTGGCGATCAGCGCCTTGTCCTCGTCCGACAGCTCCTGGGCCAGGGCCGGCGCGCCGAAAGCGGTCGCCATCAGGCCCGCGCCGCCGGCGGCGATCAGGGTGCGACGGTTCATGGTGGTCTGCGTCATGCGAACTCCTTCACCTCCACCTTTGCCCTGTGCGCGCGTCGCGGGAAAGGCCATGGGGCGGCCGTTTTCCGGCGCTGCGATGAAGGGCCGTTCAGGTTGGGGCTGGAGAACGCGGCCGAACGGCCGAGGTTTCGCGGGAGGGCGCCGTCAGGCGGCCTTCTTGGCGTCCTTGTCCTTCTTGGCCTTCTTGTCCTTCTTCGGCTTGTCGGCCTTTTCCGCCTTGGGCTTCTTGGCCTTCGGCTCGGGACGCGGCGCGTGAAGGTCGACGGCGGCCATCTCGGCCAGCAGGTCGAGGAAGCCGTCGCGCTTGCCGGCCTTCAGCAGCGACAGGATGCGGGCGTCGGCGGCGGCCACGCGCGGCAGGCTCTCTTCCAGGATCAGCCTGCCGGCCTCGGTCAGGCGCACGGAATTGGCGCGGGCGTCCTGTTCCGAACGCTGACGTTCCAGGTGACCCTTGGCGATCATCCGGGCGACCATGTCGGCCAGGGTCGAGCGGTCGATGCCGGTGGCCTTCACCAGGCCCGTCTGGGTGACGCCCTCGTGCTGGGCCACCGCGGCCAGAACTGCGAACTGGCGCTGGGTGATCCCGCCGGCGCCGGTTTCTTCCACATAGATGTCGAGAGCGGTCTGCAGCACCCGGTGCAGCAGGTGGCTGGGCGAGCGGTCCAGCACCCCGACCTCGCGCGCCGCGGTCTTGTCGCTCTTGTGCTTGGCCATGTCGTCCGCCCCGTTTCCGCTGACGGACGTCCAGCTAGCACGCTAACGCGTCGGTTTGACGACAGATGGTCCGTGGGCGGTAGATGCTTCCCATTTGGGGGAGCTGTCGCCCCCGGGTCCAGCCGGAGGCTGGMCCGAGGATAAACTCCGCGACCGAGGCGCGCCGCAGGCGGACTAGAACCCGGCGTCGGGCGGCTCGGGGGTCTTCTGGTCGTCCGGCTTGGCCATGTGCTTCATGATGAAGGGCGTCTGGGTCAGCGAGAAGACGATGGCCAGCGGCAGCAGGGCGATACGGAACTTCACCCAGGTCGGGGTGTCCTGGGTCAGGCGCACCACCTCGTTGGCGATGGCCGCCACCGCGAAATAGCCGCCATAGCGCAGGGTCAGGGTCCGCCAGGCGGCGTCCGACATGTGCAGCGCCTCGCCCATCAGCGCCTTCAGCGGCGCGCGATTGAGGAAGACCCCGCCGATCATGAAGGCCGCCAGGGCGCCGTTGACGACGGTGACCTTGATCTTCACGAACACGTCGCTGTGGAAAACCAGGCCCAGGACGCCGAAGATCAGCGCCATCAGGCCCGAGAACAGCGGCAGCAGGGCCACGCGCCGCTCGACGGCGTAGCCGACGACCAGGGCCAGGGCCGAGGCGGCGACCAGCACCCAGGTGGCGGTCTGGAAGTTCTTGGTGGCGAAATAGGTGACGGCGAAGGCGATCGGCGCGCCATAGTCGACGGCGGTGCGCACCCAGGCGGTCTTCTTCTTGCTCTCGGCGGTCACGCGCTCAGTCCTCCAGGCCGACCAGCGAGCGCGAGAAGGCGCGGGCGTCGAACGGCTGCAGGTCGTCGATCCCTTCGCCGACGCCGATCAGCTTGATCGGGCTGTCGGAGGCGCGGGCGACGGGGATCAGCACGCCGCCGCGGGCGGTGCCGTCCAGCTTGGTCATGACGATGCCCGAAACGCCGACGCTGTTGCCGAACACCTTTTCCTGGGCCAGCGCGTTGCGGCCGACGGTGGCGTCGAGCACCAGCAGGGTCTCGTGCGGGTAGTCGGGATCCACCTTCTTGACCACGCGGATGACCTTCAGGAGCTCGTCCATCAGGCCCTGCTTGTTCTGCAGGCGGCCGGCGGTGTCGATCAGCACCACGTCGTAGCCTTCGGCCTTGGCGCGCTCGACGGCCTCGAAGGCCAGGGCGGCGGCGTCGCTGCCGGTGGGCTTGGACATGAAGTCGGCGCCGGCCCGGTCGGCCCACACCTTCAGTTGCTCGACGGCGGCGGCGCGGAAGGTGTCGCCGGCGGCGATCAGCACGCGCGCGCCCTTCTCGGTCAGGTCGGCGGCGATCTTGCCCAGCGTCGTGGTCTTGCCCGAACCGTTGACGCCGATGAACAGGACGACATAGGGGCGCGGCCCGTCCAGCGGGTCGAAACGGCCTTCGCGATCGGCCAGCTCGGCGGTGATCAGTTCGGCCAGGGCTTCCTTGACCTCGCGGTCGCTCGAGGCCTTGCCGAAGCGGGCCTTGCCGAAGGCGTCGGTGATGCGGGCGGCGATCTGCGGGCCGAGGTCGGCCTCGATCAGCATTTCCTCCAGCGCGTCGAGCTGTTCCTGGTCCAGCGGCTTCTTGGTGAAGGCGCCGGTGACCTGGTCGGTCATCTGCTGGGAGGACTTGGCCAGGCCGGCGGTGAGCCGCTGGAACCAGCCTTGTTTCTGCGAGGGCTTTTCGCTCATCCGCGCTCCTGTAGCGAGGTGGGTGGAAAAGTGAAGACGCGATTTACGATTCAGGGTTAGCGCCACGGAAGCGTGAACGGTTGCGCTTGAGCCCGGAGCATGGCGTCTAGAGCCGATGGATCCCCTGGCCGCCGCCCTTTTCTGGCTCGACTACGCCGCCGCCGCCGTGTTCGGCGCGACCGGGGCGCTGGCCGCCGCGCGGCGCAAGCACGACATCGTCACCTTCGGCTTCTTCGCCGCCATCACCGGCGTGGGCGGCGGCACGCTGCGCGACCTCCTGATCGGCGCGCCGGTGTTCTGGATCCAGCGACCGGGCTACATCCTGGCCTGCCTGGCGGCGGCGCTGGTGATCTGGCTCTTGGGCCAGCGCGGCTGGCGGTTTCGCGCCCTGCTGTGGCTCGACGCCCTGGGCATGGCCGCCTACGCCGTGGTCGGCACGGCGAAAGCCTTGAGCCTGGGCGTGCATCCCTTCACCTCGGTGATCATGGGCGTGCTCACCACGGCCTTCGGCGGGGTGGTGCGCGACGTGCTGGCCGAGGAGCCCAACCTGCTGCTGCGCCGCGAGATCTACATCACCGCCGCCCTGCTGGGGGCTGCGGTGTTCGCGATCCTGCAATGGCTGAATGTCGGCTTCTGGCCGGCGGGCGTGGCCGGCTTCACGGCCGCCTTCTGCCTGCGCGCCGGCGCGATCAAGCTGGGCTGGAGCCTGCCCGGGTTCATGGGCGGGGAAGAAAAGCCGTCCTGATCCTTCTCCCCTTGTGGGAGAAGGTGGCGGCCGAAGGCCGACGGATGAGGGGTCTCTCAGACCCCCGGCGCCGCACCTCGCCGACCCACCGTCGCAGCGGCGCCGATCATCGACCCCTCACCCGACCTGCTTCGCAGGCCACCCTCTCCCGCAAGGGGAGAGGGATCACGTATCGAAGTCCGGATGCTGCCTCGACACGACCGGGCTCGCCGAGCCGCCCATCGGCGGGCGCACCGGCATGTCGGCCAGATGCTCGATCCAGGCGGGCCGGCGGTCGATCGCCAGCTGGACCACCGGCTCGACCGCCGACGGATCGTCGAAGGCGAACACGGCCAGGTCGATCTTCTCCTGGCTCCATTCGTAGGTCAGCGGCGTGCCGCAGGCGGCGCAGAAGCCGCGGCGGATCGCGTTCGAGCTCTGGAAGGTCGCCCGCTCGCCCCGGGTCCAGGTCAGGTCGGCCTGGTTCACCGTCACCAGCGCGCCGAACGGACCGCCGAACGCCTTCTGGCACATCCGGCAATGGCAGATGGAAGCGCGGCCGGGCTCGCCCGCCACCCGGAACCGCACCGCGCCGCACTGGCAGCCGCCGCTCAAGCCCATGATCCCCTCCACCGCCGAGGCTGCACCAGAGGTCAGATCCCGCGTGACAGCAAGGCCCGACGCGGTGTTGAACGGATGCAGTAATGCGTTCGAGTTAGTAAATCGTGAGAAAATACAACCGCTTCGATAGGGCGTACCGATTCCTCTCGCGCAAGGCGGAGGTCTCGATGACGGGGTGGCGACTGGTTCTGGCGGCGGCGTTGCTGGCGGCTCCGGCCGTGGCGCTGGCCGACCCCTGCGAAGGCGCCCTGCCGGCGCCCGGCGCGCGTTTCGACGGCCCGGTCCGCTATGTCGGCGACGGCGACAGCCTGTGCGTGGGCAAGAGCAGCGATCCGTCGACCTGGATCGAGGTGCGGGTGTCTGACTTCTACGCGCCCGAACTGAACTCGCCCGGCGGTCGGGCGGCCAAGACCCTGCTCGAGGACGTGGTCTGGCGGCAGTACCTGCAATGCCGGGCGATCAAGCACTCGTACGACCGGGTGGTGGCCCGCTGCACGATCGACGGCGCCTCGGTGGGTGATCTGCTGCGGGCGCGCGGCGGCGTCGAGGGCGGCAACGGCCGCGGCGGCCGGCGCTAGGTCTTGGGCGTCAGCTGGAAGGTCACGCGATAGCCGTCGTGGTCCGACAGCACCGGCTCGTTGGCGCCGTCGAAGGTGGCCTCCACCCGCGTCGGCGTGACGTCGACCTTGTCGCCGTCGAGGAAGCCGATCAGGTCCTGGGTGTCTAGCCACGGCGCGTCGCCGTCGTAGGAAATCTGGGTGTCGCAGGCGCCAGGCAGGTTGTGGCACCAGCGGCTGACGACCTCGAACGGATAGTCGGCCATCACGTAGTCGAAGCGGTCGGGCGCGTGCATGACGTTGAAGTCGCCGCCGACGATCAGCGGCGCGCCGGGCGTGCGGTCGGCGGCCATGAAGCGCTTGAACTCGTCGGCCTGCAGGTGGTGGGCCATGCGGTTGCGCGGCCGGGGCACGCGCGAGGCGCCCTTGGAATTGAGGTGGGTGTCGGCCACCTCGACCGGCGTCGGCAAACCCGGCACGTTCAGGCTGACCAGCATCACGCCCTTGTTGGCCAGGCAGTCCAGGCCCGCGCAGTAGTGATAGGCGTGCGACTTCACGTCCTCGATCGGGTGGTTGCTCAGCACCCACAGGCCGCTGGAGCCCCACTTGCCCAGCCCCTCGCCCTTCCAGCGATAGGCCACGCGGCGATAGTCGGGCTTTTCGCCCTTGGCCCACAGGCTGGCGTCGCGCTGCTTCCGCTTGGGGCCGCGCGCCACGTAGGGATAGCCCGAGCGGTCGACCAACTCGCCGATCTCCTTGCGGAAGCCTTCCTGGATCAGCACGACGTCGGGCTCGGTCCCGGCCGCGCGCATCTTGGCCAGCTCGTCGCCGATCTTCTTCAGCGCCTCGCCGCGACCCTTCTTCACCGGCCAGGGCAGGCCGGCGACATTGTAGGTCATGACGCTGAAGCTGACCGGCGCCCCGTCCGCCCGCGCGTCATCGGCCCGCGCCGCGACGGGCGCGGCGAGCAGACCGGCGAGGAGAGCCGCGAGCAGGCGCCTCAAGCGGCCCGCTCGGCGATCACGCGGGCGCCGTCGTGGCCGGTGACGCGGAAGGCCACGATCTGGCCGGCCGGCGCCTCGCCGGTGAAGGCGATCTCGGTGAAGTCTTCCGCGCGCGCCAGGCCGTCGCGCTCGACCAGGCCCGGCAGCACCCGGCCGACCTGGGCGGCCAGGTGGCGTTCCAGGCCGCGCTGGCCCGCTTCGCGCAGGCGCCTGGCGCGGTCCTTGATGACCGGGCCCTTCACCGGCGGCATCCGTGCGGCCGGCGTGCCGGGGCGGGCGCTGTAGGGGAAGACGTGCAGGAAGGCCAGGCCCGCCTCCTCGACGAGACGGACGGTGTTTTCGAACGCCTCTTCGCTCTCGGTCGGGAAGCCGGCGATCAAATCAGCGCCGAAGGCCACGTCCGGGCGCACGGCCCGCACGCTGGCCACCAGGTTCAGCGCGTCGGTGCGATTGTGCCGGCGCTTCATGCGCTTGAGGATCAGGTCATCGCCCGCCTGCAAGGAAAGGTGCAGGTACGGCATCAGCCGCGGCTCTTCGGCGAACAGCTTCAAGAGGTCCGGATCGATCTCGGCGGCGTCGATCGAGGAAAGACGCAGGCGCGGCAGGTCGGGAACCATGCGCAGGATGCGGCCCACCAGCTGGCCCAGGGTCGGCTGGCCCGGCAGGTCGGAGCCCCACGAGGTCACGTCGACGCCGGTCAGAACGACCTCGCGATAGCCTTCCGCCGCCAGCTTGCGCACCTGTTCGACGACCTCGCCGGCCGGGGCCGAGCGCGAGTTTCCGCGGCCATAGGGGATGATGCAGAAGGTGCAGCGGTGATCGCAGCCGTTCTGCACCTCGACATAGGCGCGGGCGCGGTCCTTCAGGCCGTCGATCAGGTGACCGGCGGTCTCCTTGACCGACATGATGTCGTTGACCCGCACGCGGGCCGTGGTCTCGACCAGGGCGCCGGGGGCGGCTTTCTCGGCGTTGCCGAGCACGAGATCCACTTCCGGCATGGCGGCGAAGGCGGCCGGATCGATCTGGGCGGCGCAGCCGGTGACGATGATCCGCGCGCCCGGACGCTCGCGGCGGGCCTTGCGGATCGCCTGGCGGGCCTGGCGCACGGCCTCGTTGGTCACCGCGCAGGTGTTGAACACCACGGCGTCCGACAGGCCGTCGGCGGCGGCGCGGGCCCGCATGGCCTCGCTCTCATAGGCGTTCAAGCGGCAGCCGAAGGTGACGACGTCGACGCCGTCGGGGCCCGACATCGTCGTGGCCGGACCGCCCTCCTCGCCGACTTCCGGCTTGGGTTTCGGCTGGGCCTTGATGACCGTGTAGACGCTCATGACTTGATGAACGCCGCGAAGGCGTCCTTCCAGTCGTCGTGCCAGCGCGACAGGGCCGGGCGGTTCTCGATGACGTCGCCCATGGCCCAGGCCATGCGCTTTTCATCCAGCGCGCGCGGCACGTCGTTGTCGGGGCACAGGATGTAGAAGTCGCCGGCGGCGATGCGGGCCAGCATGAAGTGGACGACCTGCTCGCCTGTCCAGGCCGCGTCGGGCTTGCCGCCCTGGCCGCGCTTGGTCATGCCGGTGAAGGTGTAGCCGGGGATCAGCAGGTGGGCGCTGACCTGGCAGTCGACGATCTCGCGCAGGGTGTGGGCGAGCCCTTCCGTCAAGGCCTTCACCGCCGACTTGGAGACGTTGTAGGCAGTGTCGCCCGGCGGCTGGGTGATGCCCTGCTTGGAGCCGGTGTTGATGATCAGGCCGGGACGGCCGCTTTCGGCCATCTCCTCGCCGAACACCTGGACGCCGTTGATCACGCCCCACAGGTTGACGTCGAGGATGCGCTTCCAGGCGTCGTCGCCCGAGAAGGCGTCGCCGCCGCCGCCCACGCCGGCGTTGTTCATCAGCACGTCGACGGCGCCGAAGCGCTCGACCGCGATGTCGCGCAGCGCCTCGACGGCGGCGCGGTCGGCCACGTCGGTCGGCACGGCCAGGGCGCCGATGGCTTCGGCCTCCTGCTTCAGCTTGCGGCCCGTGACGTCGGCCATGACCACGTTGAGGCCCAGCTCGACGAAGGCCTTGGCGGCGGCCAGGCCGATGCCGTCGGCCGCGCCGGTGACGACGGCGGTCTTGCCGGGCGCGAGGGCGGGGTGCAACTCGCTCATGCGGCCACGGTCTCGGGCAGCTTGCCGGTGAACTCCAGGGCCACCGGGCCGGTCATGATCACGTGGCCGTCGGTCTCGCGCCATTCGATGACCAGCGGGCCGCTCTCGAACTCGACGGTGGCGACCCGGTCGGTCAGGCCCCGGCGCACGGCGGCGACCTGGGCGGCGCAGGCGCCGGTGCCGCAGGCGGCGGTGAGGCCCGCGCCGCGTTCCCAGACCTTCAGCTTGATGTGGTCGCGCGAGACGACGTGGGCGAAGCCGACATTGACACCTTCCGGAAACAGCGGGTGGTGCTCCACCAGGCTGCCGGTCTTCTCGGCGAACTCGTCCGAAACGGGGGCGTCGACGAAGAACACCACGTGCGGATTGCCCATCGAGACGCAGACCGGGGTGTGCACCCACGGCGCGTCGATCGGGCCGACCTGCAGCTCGACCCGGGCGGTGTCCATCTCTTCGGCCAGCGGGATCTGTTCCCACGACAGGCGGGGCTCGCCCATGTCGACGGTGACGCGCTTGTCGCCGGCCATGACGCCCGACAGGCGCCCGGCGCTGGTGTCGAAGGCCACGGCGTCCTTGCCGCCCGACTGCATCAGCAGCCAGGCCACGCAGCGGGTGGCGTTGCCGCAGGCGCCGGCGACCTCGCCGTCGGCGTTCCAGAAGCGCACGAAGGCCGATGCCCCTTCCGCCTTCGGCGGATCGATAGCCACCACCTGGTCGCAGCCGATCCCGCCCTGGCCGCGTTTGGCGATCTGGCGGATCTCCTCGGCGGAGGGTTCGAACGGCTGGGTGAGGGTCTCGATGACGACGAAGTCGTTGCCGAGCCCGTTCATCTTCAGGAAGGTGCGGCTCATGGGCGGCTATATAGTCGAAAACTCCGTCCAGCGGCAGGGGATGCGGCGATCGGCCGGAGGGACGGGCTTGAGGTGTAATTTCGAGATCACGCAAGGGGTGGAGTTCACCGGCGCGTTCGGCTGCCTGGACGTCCACAACGCCTACGCGCTGACGGCCGCCGAAGCCGAAGGCCAGCGGGTCGTGCTGCGTTTCGCCGCCAACCAATACCGCACTTCCGGCCGGCCGATGGCCTTCGACCTCGTCTTCGATGGCGCGAGCCTGTTCGAGACCGACCTGCCGGCCGACCTTTCGAACCTCTGCATCGAGGAGATCGGCTTTCTGGTCCCGGATGATCGGGATTATGGCCCGATCCTGGATCGCGGCCGGGCGGACGACGGCGATCATCTGGCGTTCAAGTGGCAGATCGAGGCGCTGGAAGGCGTGGTGCGGATCGCGGCCGAAGCGGCCGAGGTTCGCGTGACGATCGGCCCTCCGGCGGAAGACGTTCGCCCCGCCCGTCGCAAAAGGTGGTTTGCTTGACCGAAGACCTGCGCCTGCGCGCCCGGCTTAGGGCGCTCTATCACGGCGCCTCGCCCGCGGCCGTGCGGTTCCGCTATGCGGTGATCCTGATCGACCTGCTGATCATCGGCTTCTTCATCGCCGCGCCGTTGATGCAGCACCACGGGGTGACCTTCTACCTGCTCGACTACGGGGTCGCGACCTTCCTGGCCGCCGACCTGATCGCCCGCGCCATCGCCCACGGCGACATCAGGAGCTGGCTGAGGAAGCCGATCGTCTGGGTCGACCTCTTCGTGCTGGCCACCATGCTGTTCCCCGCCTGGCTGTTCAATTTCGGCTTCCTGCGGGTGCTGCGGCTGTGGACCCTGGTGCGCAGCGAGTTCTTCTGGCGCACCGTGGCGCGGCGCTATGACGACACCCGCATCGAGGACATCACCAAGGCCGCCTCGTCGCTGCTGACCTTCGTCTTCGTGGTGACGGGCTTCGTCTATTCCAGCTTCGCGGGCCGCCACGACGGCATCGCCGGCTATGTGGACGCCCTCTATTTCACCGTCACCAGCCTGACGACGACGGGCTACGGCGACGTCACCCTGCCGGGGATGTGGGGCAAGCTTCTGTCGATGGCGGTGATGATCGGCGGGGTGTCGCTGTTCATCGGCCTGATCCAGTCGATCCTGCGGCCGCACAAGGTGACCTATCCCTGTCCCGACTGCGGCCTGCGCAAGCACGATCCCGACGCGGTGCACTGCAAGGCCTGCGGCAAGATGCTGTGCATTCCGGATGACGGGGCTTAGGCGTCAGCGCCGTCGAGGTTCGACGAACAACAGGGTTTTCTGCAGGCTCCCGTCGGCCATGCGCTCGAACTGGCTGGTGGCGACGCGGGTGTACGCCACCTCGTCGTCGAACCGTCCGGCGATCTCGAAATCGCAGTACCAGACCGCATAGTAGGGTCGGCAGGACAGCTTGGAGACCGAGGCCAGCGCGTTCTTGGCCTTCTCATGTTTCATCGATTTTGGAACCCAGGCGTCGTAGTCGCCCTCCCAATGGGCGGCGACGTAGTCTCGCACCTCGGTCTCGGTTGGTTGGGCGGGCAGGGGCGTGACCCGCGCCGTCTCCGAAGACGCACAGGCCGCAACCAGCAGCGCCAATCCCGCGGCGATCGTCAGCTTTCGCATGTGTGGTTTGCCCCGCTCATACGGCCATAGGCCGGAAGTGCGTGCAAGGTGGACTCCGCCGAGGTCAAAAATGGCCTAGCCAGCGGCGGGAATGGCATTAACGTCCCCCGCCATGCTGACGCTCCGTTCCGTTTCGCCCGCCGCCCTGGCGCTCGCCCTCCTCGCCGCCGGCCCCGTCCGCGCCCAGGAGGCCGCCGATCCCCACCTGGCGCTGGAAGGCGTCGAGACGCCTTCGTCGCTGGACTGGGTCAAGGCCGAGAACGCCAAGACCCTGCCCGTTCTGACGGGCGATGCGCGCTACCAGGGCCTGCACGACGCGGCGCTCAAGGTGCTGGCCGCCAAGGACCGCATCGCCGCCCCGACCTTCGTCGGGGATAGCGTGTTCAACTTCTGGCAGGACGCCGACCACGTGCGCGGTGTCTGGCGGCGCACCAGCCTGGAGAGCTACCGCTCGGCCGATCCCAAGTGGGAAACGGTCATCGACCTGGACGCCCTGGCCAAGGCGGAAGGCAAGAACTGGATCTGGAAGGGCGCCGACTGCCGGCCCAAGACCCATGACCGGTGCCTGGTGAACCTGTCGAACGGCGGCAAGGACGCCGTCGAGGTGCGCGAGTTCGACCTGACGACCAAGAGCTTCGTCAAGGACGGCTTCTTCCTGCCCGAGAGCAAGCAGACCATCGACTGGCTGGACGCCGACACGCTGATCCTGACCCGCGACTGGGGCGCGGGCACCACCACCGACAGCGGCTACGGCATGGTCATCAAGACCCTCAAGCGCGGCCAGTCGCTCGGCGAGGCCGTCGAGGTGTTCCGCGGCGAGAAGGCCGACGTCAGCGCTCGTCCGCACGTGCTGCGCGACGCCAAGGGCAATCGCGTGGTGCTGATCGAGCGCGCCACCGACTTCTTCCACACCAAGACCTTCCTGCTGGACGACGCCGGCAAGGTGACCCTGCTGCCGATCCCCGAGCGCTCGTCGATCCGCGGCATGGTCGACGGCGACCTGATCCTGACGGTCGAGGAAGCCTGGAACTACGAGAAGCTGCCGTCGTTGGGCCGCAACTTCCCGGCCGGCGCCCTGGTCTCGGTCAGCCCCAAGGCCCTGCTGCCCAAGCCCGTCACGCCCACCGGCGACATCGTGGTCAGCAACGACTGCGACCCGTGCACGATCTTCGCCCCGGGCGCGCGCCAGTCGATCGACCAGGTGGCGGTGACCGACAACCGCGTGGTCGCAGTGATCTACGACAACGTCAAAGGCGGCATCCGCAGCTTCAGCGACCACGGCGAGTTCGGCTGGCGCAGCCAGGGCCTGCCGGGCCTGGACAACGCCGCCGTCTCGATCGTCGCCACCGCCGACAGCGGCGACCAGGTCTTCTACACGGTCGAGGGCTTCATCACCCCGACGCAGCTGAAGCTGGCCGACGCGACCAAGACCGGTGCGGTGACGGTCAAGACCCTGCCGGCCCGCTTCGACGCCTCCAAGCTGGTGGTCGAGCAAAAGGAAGCCGTCAGCAAAGACGGCACGAAGATCCCCTACTTCCTGGTCAGCCAGAAGGGCGCGAAGCTCGACGGCTCGGCCCCGACCCTGCTGCACGCCTACGGCGGCTTCCAGATCTCCAAGCTGCCGGTCTACGACCCGCTGATCGGCAAGCTGTGGCTCGAGCGCGGCGGCAGCTACGCGGTGGCCAACATCCGCGGCGGCGGCGAGTTCGGTCCGGCCTGGCACGAGGCGGCGCTGAAGGCCAACCGCCAGCGGGCCTACGACGACTATTTCGCCGTGGCCGAGAACCTGATCTCGACCAAGGTCACCAGCCCGCGTCACCTGGGGGCGTATGGCCGAAGCAACGGCGGTCTGCTGATGGGCGTCGCCTTGACCCAGCGGCCCGACCTCTGGAACGCCGTGGTGGTGGAAAGCCCGCTGCTGGACATGATCCGCTACACCCAGCTGCCGGCCGGGGCCTCGTGGATCGGCGAGTACGGCGACCCGGCCATCCCGGCCGAACGGGCCTGGATCGCGGCGTACAGCCCCTACCAGAACCTCAAGGCCGGGGTGAAATACCCGCTGGCCTACATCACCACCTCGACCAAGGACGACCGGGTCCACCCCGGTCACGCCCGCAAGTTCTCGGCCCGCCTGGCCGATCTGGGCCAGCCCTACATGTACTACGAGAACACCGACGGGGGTCACGCCAACGGCGCCGACCCGGCGGCCAACGCCAAGCGCTGGGCCCTGCACTACACCTACCTGTCGCGCCAGCTGATGGATCACTAGATGCGTAAGCTCACCCTGGCCCTTTTCGCCGCCACGAGCCTCATGACCGTTTCCGCCCACGCCGCTCCCGACACCGCGCCAGCAGCCGCCGCCCGCACCCCGCTGGCCGAGCTCGGCAAGGACGATCCCTACATCTGGATGGAGGAGATCGAGGGCCAGCGCGCGCTCGACTGGGCCAAGGCCCAGAACGATCGCACCCTGCCGGTGCTGCAGGGCGACGCGCGCTATGCCGGCCTGCACGACGCGGCCCTGACCATCGTCAACGCCAAGGACCGCATCCCCGGCGTCTCGTTCGTCGCCGAGGACGACCTGCGGAACTACTGGCAGGACGCCGACCACGTGCGCGGCGTCTGGCGGACCACCACCCTGGAGAGCTACTGCACGGCGCAGCCGGCCTGGTCGACGATCCTCGACCTCGACGCCCTGGCCAAGGCCGAGGGTAAGAACTGGGTCTGGAAGGGCGCCGACTGCCTGGCCCCGGAAAGCCGGTATTGCCTGGTCTCGCTGTCGAACGGCGGCAAGGACGCCGTGGTCGTGCGCGAGTACGACACCAAGACCAGGACCTTCGTCGCCGGCGGCTTCGAGCTGCCCGAGGGCAAGCACCGGTTCGACTGGATCGACAAGGACACCCTGATCGTCGCCACCGACTGGACCCCGGGCGAGGTGACGACCTCCGGCTATCCCTACGTGGTCAAGCTGGTCAAACGCGGTCAGCCCCTGTCGGCCGCCAAGGAAGTCTACCGCGGCGCCAAGGATGACGGCGGCTACGGCGTCAGCCCCTACGCCCTGCGCGACCATGACGGCGTGGTGCGGGCGGTGTTCGTGCTGCGCCCGCTCGACACCTTCAACGCCGAGACCCACCTGGTGGTCGGCGAGACGACGGTGAAGCTGCCCTTCCCGCTGAAGTCGTCGATCCAGGCCCTGGTCAAGGGCCAGCTGGTGTTCAGCGTCGAGCAGGACTGGGACCAGCAGGGCCTGAAGACCGGCGACCTGGCCGCCTTCGACCTCGCCGCGCTGAAGGCGGACCCGGCCAAGGCCAAAGCCAAGCTGATCCTGCGCCCCACGGCCCGGGAGTCGGTGCAGGGCGTCACCGCCACCCGCGACCGGCTGGTCGTGGCGCTGTTCGAGAACGTCAAGGGCGCGGCCTATGCGTATGACGTGAAGGACGGCGCCTGGTCGCGCACCAAGCTCGACCTGCCGGCCAATTCGACGGTCGGCCTGGGCTCGGCCTCGGACAAGGATGACCGCCTGTTCGTCAGCGTGACCGGCTATCTGACCCCGACGACCTACTGGCTGGCCGACGCGGCCACCGGCAAGCTCGACCAGGTCAAGGCCGCGCCCGCCAAGTTCGACGCCTCGACCCACGTGGTCGAGCAGTTCGAGGCCACCTCCAAGGACGGCACCAAGATCCCGTACTTCTTGGTCCGCCCGAAGAACACCAAGTACGACGGCTCGACCCCCACCTTGCTTTACGCCTACGGCGGCTTCCAGGCATCGATGACGCCGGGCTACTCGCCGACCATGGGCAAGCTGTGGCTGGAGCGCGGCGGCGCCTATGTGGTGGCCAACATCCGCGGCGGCGGGGAGTTTGGTCCCAGCTGGCACGAGCAGGGCCTCAAGGCCAACCGCCAGCGGGTCTATGACGACTTCTTCGCGGTGTCCGAGGACCTGATCGCCCGCAAGATCACCTCGCCCCGGCGCCTGGGGATCATGGGCGGCTCGAACGGCGGCCTCTTGATGGGCGTGGCCCTGACCCAGCGTCCGGAGCTCTACAACGCCATCGTCATCCAGGTGCCGCTGTTCGACATGGTCCGCTACAGCCAGATCGGCGCGGGCTCGTCGTGGATGGGCGAGTACGGCGATCCGCAGATCCCGTCCGACCTAGCGGTGATCGAGAAGTACTCGCCCTACCAGAACCTCAAGGCCGGCCAGAAGTATCCCGAGGTGTTCATCGAGACCTCGACCAAGGACGACCGCGTCCACCCGGCCCACGCCCGCAAGGCGGCGGCCAGGCTGGAGGCGCTGGGCTACCCGGTGCTGTACTACGAGAACGTCGATGGCGGTCATGCCGCCAGCGCCAACCTCGCCGAGACCGCCCGCCGGGTGTCGCTCGAGTACACGTATCTGACCCGCAAACTGATGGACTGATCACGCAAGGTCCGTAAACCGGACTGCAATCTCTGAGCGTCATGATCACGGTCGGCCTTTCTGGAGGTCCGTGATCAGCGCTCGGGGGGCGCCCGTGAAGATCGACGTTGTCGAGGCCCTGCAGCTAACGCCGGAGGACAGCGCCCGCTGGACCTCGCTGCAGACGCTGCAGCCGCGCCTGGATTCTCCTTTCCTGTCGCCGGAATGGGCCAAGGCGGTCGCCGTCGCCCAGGGCGACAAGGGCGAACGCGTGAAGGTCGCCGTCATCCGCGACGAGGGCGGCCAGGCCCTGGCCTTCCTGCCGGCGCGCATCAAGGCGGGCGTGGCCATGCCGGCCGGCGCGCCGATGTGCGACTACCAGGCCTTGGTCTCCGCGCCCGACGTGGCCGTCGATCCGCGCCATCTGCTGGCGGCCCTCAAGGCCCAGCGGCTGGACTTCTGCCACATGCTGGCCGACGACGAGACCCTGGCCCGCCACGGCCGCGGCCAGGCGGACTCGTGGATCGTCGACGTCTCGGCCGGCTACGAGGCCTATGCCGCCGACCGCAAGACGGCCGGGGTGGGCGTCCTCAAGGACATCGACAAGAAGCGCCGCAAGGCCGAGCGCGAGGTCGGGCCCTGCCGCTACACCCCGATGTCGGACAGCCGCGCCGACTTCGACCAGCTGATCGCCTGGAAGCGCGAGCAGCTGCTGGCCACCGGCCAGACCGACCTGTTCAAGACCGACTGGGTGACCCGGCTGGTCACCGACCTGTTCGAGCGCCGCGACGGCGATTTCGGGGGCGGCCTCTACACCCTGCACCTGGGCGACGAACTGGCGGCGGTGCACCTGCACCTGCGCGGCAAGCACACGATCCACGGCTGGCTGATCGCCCACAACGCCAAGTTCGAGCGCTATTCGCCCGGCCTGCTGCTGTTCCAGGACATCCTGAAGGGCATGAACGCCGGGTCCTACCATCGGCTGGACCTGGGCACCGGGGACTACCGCTTCAAGCGCGAGCTCTCCAACGCCCGCCAGACCGTGGTGTTCGGCTTCTACGGCGCGCCCTCGCCGGCCACCTTCGTGCGCTCGGCCGCCTGGGGCGTGCGCCAGGTCGCCGAGGCCCTGCCGCTGGGCCGGATGTCAGCCCTGCCGGGCAAGGCGATGCGCCGCATCGACCTGCTGCGTGGGCTGCACTGAGGCTGACCCGGCCTTCCCCACCAGCTAGACTGCCGGCGGGAACGGGAGGACGATCATGCGGCGGCTGCTTCTGCTGATGGTGCTGTGCGCGGGCGGCTGCGCTTCCGGCGTCTCCTCGGGCGACGCCCCGCCCAGCGCCTGGGCGGTCGCCCGCATCGAGACCGGCATCACCGCGATCGAGGACATCCAGGCCGTCGGGGTCGGCGACAGCGCCGGCATGGCCCGCGCGGCCCGCACCCGTGTTCGCGACCTTCGCTGCGGTCCGGCCGAGGCGGGCCGCTTCCAGTGCGCTTACCGGACGGCCCGGCGGGTCGCGCCAGACGAATGGACGCCGAGGACGCGGATCTTCGAGCGGGCGGCGCATGTTTCGCCGAGCCAGCCCCAGGCCGAAGGCTGGGTCGTGGTCGAACCGGCGGCGCGCTGAGGCCCTACCCGGCCTTGCCGGTCTCCAGATAGGCCTTCAGGCGGTCCTGTTGCTGGCCCAGCACCTGGTCGACGATCGGGGCGATCTTGTCGAGGCCGCCGCGCATGTAGCCGCCGGCGTCATAGCTCCAGGTCACCGTGGTCTGGCCGTCCTTCTCGGCCAGGGCCCAGATCATGTGGCCGGTCGCGCCCGACAGCTGCAGGGGGCCAAGGCCCCCGAACAGGGTCAGCTGCTTGCCGGGCTGGGCGTTGACGGTGGTCATGTGCAGCACCGAGCCGCCGTTCGGCATCTTCTCGCAGAAGCACGCCCCCGACGCCGCGCCCAGCGACAGGTTGGCGGCCGAGCCCGACCAGGTGTGCTCGCTGCTCCACCACTTGGCCGGCTGCACCAGCGCCGCCCAGACCTCGGCGGCGGGCTTGGCGACGACGACCGAGCGCTTGGTCGCAAAGCCGTTCGGCTGGGCGTCGAGCACCTCGGCGTTCGCGGCGCCGGCGGCCAGCAGCGCGGCGAGGGCCAGGACGGGGGCGGCGAGCTTCATGGCGCATCTCCAGGAACGATGTTCCTCGATGAAGCGCCGCTGTTGGATCGGAGACAAGAAAAAACCCCGCACGAGGCGGGGCTGAATCTACGCCGTGAAATGGCTTGATATCGCCACGCTCCACGACGGCCCTCCGAAAAGGGTCTTAGACGCGGATGGTCAGACCAGGGCCGCTAACGAGAACATATGTAGAATTCTAGAGGTGCTTTGTCAAGTGAGACAGGCCCAGGCCAGCCAGAACACAGCCCCTAATTCCTGAAATCGTTTGTCTGGAAAGTTTGTGAAAATAGTACTTTCCGCGCCCGTCTTCGTGTTTTCCAGTTCGAATGAAGTCCAGGCGATCCAACGATACAGAGCAGATCATATCCGCTTTGACCCATAGACCGAGGCTTACCCACCTGTCGGGCAGGGGTGGGTCGAGGTCGATCCGACAGTGATAGTCCATGGCGGGCGTTGGAGCTGTGGTGCTCAGCGGGACGATCGTGCAGAGGCCGGGTCGACCCCGGATCCTAGGACTGATGACTACGACAGGCCGCCGCTTGACCATCTCCGGTACGCGAAAGCCGCCACCGAAGTCGCACATCAGCACGGTTCCGGTATCCGGATGCTCCCTTATCGCCACGCCAACTCCCTTGCGGTCGTCCGCCGGCGGATTTGACGGCAACCCAGGGGTGCAATCAAGTGGCGACTGCCGTCAGCCCTACGCCTTCTCGAACACCAGCGGGCCGCCCCAGAAGCTCTGGACGAGGCCGTTCTGCGGGCCGGGCTGGCCGGTGGTCAGGAACACGCGGCCGCCGCCGGTTCCCGGGTCGTACTCGGGATGGCGCTCCAGGTAGCGCTCCAGGGAGTCGGCGGTGGACTGGGGCTGGTGGATCACCGGCGTGCCGGCCGGCAGGGCGGCGCGGAAGATGTCGGCGATGATCTCGTAGTGGGTGCAGCCCAGCACGGCGCGGTCGGGATAGCGGCCGATGCGGGTCTTCAGCGCCTGGACGTAGCCCTCGACGGCCTTGGCCAGTTCGACCACGCCGGCGTCGGCCTCGATCATCGGCACCAGGTCCGGACAGGCTTGCGAAAACACCGCCAGGTCCTGCTTTCGCTTGTCGATCTCGATCTCGTAGACGCGCGAATTGGTCGTGCCCTGGGTGGAGAACACGCCCAGCACGTCCAGCTGCTCGACCTTGTCGCCACGGCGCTCGGCCTCGTGCTCCCAGGGCAGGCCGGTGGCCGCCTCGATGGTCGGCACGATGATGCCCAGGATGTTGATCGGCCGGCCCAGCTGCTTGCGATAGCCCGGCAGCCAGGTCTGCTGCAGGCGGCGAAGGGCGATGGCCGAGGCGGTGTTGCAGGCCAGGACGACCAGGCTGGCGCCGGCCTCGAACAGGCGCTCGCAGCCGGCCCGCGTCAGGTCGACGATCTCCTCGCCGGGACGCCCGCCATAGGGGGCGTTGGCCTGGTCGGCCAGATAGACGAAGTCCGCCTGGGGCAGACGCTGCACGAGGGCGCGGTGGACGCTCAGCCCCCCCACGCCGGAGTCGAAGACGCCGATGGTCATGCAGCGAGCATTAGACCCGGTCGCGCGCGTCGTCCATGCGCCGGGGCGGCTTCGGCGAAAGGTTACGGTCCTGTCATGTGACGGGGGCGCGACCTTGGCCTAGGGTCCGGCCACACTCAACGGAGAGCCTTCCGTGCAACGTCGCACCTTCCTTCTCACGACCGCCGCGGCCGCCGCCGCGAGCGCCGCCGCGCCCGGCCTTTCCTTCGCCGCGGAGACCAACCCCTTGCTCGCCACGTGGACCGGTCCGTACGGCGGCGTTCCCGCCTTCGACAAGATGAAGATCGCCGACCTGAAGCCGGCCGTCGAAGCGGCCATGGCCAAGAACCAGGCCGAGATCGACGCGATCACCGCCAACAAGGCCGCGCCGACCTTCGAGAACACCATCGCCGCCCTGGAAGACAGCGGCCGCACGCTGAACGACGTGGTCTGCTACTACGGCATCTGGGGCTCGAACCTCAGCTCGCCGGAGTTCCAGGCCATCGAGCCCGAGCTGGACGCCAAGTTCGCCGAGTTCGGCGACAAGATCACCCAGAACGCCGCGCTCTTCGCCCGCATCGAGGCCGTCTACAACAGCCCCGAAAAGGCCAAGCTGACGCCCGAGCAGCAGCGCGTCACCTGGATCTACTACACCAACTTCGTGCGCGCCGGCGCCAAGCTGGACCCCAAGGCCAAGGCCCGGGTCGCGGCCATCAACACCGAGCTGGCCGGCTACTTCACCAAGTTCAGCCAGAACCTGCTGGCCGATGAGGAGACCTATATCGAGCTGACCGACGCCGACCTGGTCGGCCTGCCGGACTCGATCAAGGGCGCGGCCGCCTCCAGCGCCGAGCAGCGCAAGCTTCCGGGCAAGCACATCATCGTCAACACGCGTTCCAGCGTTGACCCCTACCTCACCAACTCGCCGGTGCGCGCCACCCGCGAGAAGGTCTGGAAGGCGTTCGTCAACCGCGGCGACAACGGCGGCGCGACCGACAACAACGCCATCATCTCGAAGATCCTGAAGCTGCGCGTCGAGCGCGCCAAGCTGCTGGGCTACCAGACCCACGCCCACTGGCGCCTCGAGAACGCCATGGCCAAGACGCCCGACAAGGCGATGGCCCTGATGGAAGCCGTCTGGACCCCGGCCATCGAGCAGGTGGCCAAGGACGTGGCCGAGATGCAGGCCATCGTCGACGCCGAGAACGGCGGCTTCAAGATCGAGCCGTGGGACTACCGCTTCTACGCCGAGAAGGTCCGCAAGGCGAAGTACGACCTCGATATGAACGAGGTGAAGCCGTACATGCAGCTGGAGAAGCTGCGCGAGGGCATGTTCTGGGCCGCCGGCCAGGTCTACGGCTTCGAGTTCAAGAAGGTCGAGGGCGTTCCGGTCTACCACCCGACCATGACCGTCTACGAGGTGCTGCGCGGCGGCAAGCACGTGGGTCTGTGGTACTTCGACCCCTATGCCCGCCAGGGCAAGCGCTCGGGCGCCTGGATGAACGCCTATCGCAACCAGGAGCGCTTCAAGAAGCCGATCGCCACGATCGTCTCCAACAACTCCAACTTCATCCAGGGCAAGCCCGGCGAGCCGGTGCTGATCTCGTGGGATGACGCCAACACCCTGTTCCACGAGTTCGGCCACGCCATCCACGGCCTGAACGCCGACACCACCTACCCCACCGTCTCGGGCACCAACGTCGCCCGCGACTATGTCGAGTTCCCCAGCCAGCTGAACGAGCACTGGCTGTCGACGCCGGAGGTGCTGAACAAGTTCTGCGTCCACTACCAGACCGGCAAGCCGATCCCGCAAGCCCTGGTGGACAAGATCAAGAAGGCCTCGACCTTCAACCAGGGCTTCGACACCACCGAGTACCTGGCCAGCGCCCTGATCGACATGAAGCTGCACCTGGCCGGCGACGTGGACATCGATCCGGACGCCTTCGAGCGCGATGAGCTGACCAAGCTGAAGATGCCCAAGGAGATCGTCATGCGGCACCGCACGCCGCAGTTCGGTCACGTGTTCTCGGGCGACGGCTACTCGGCCGGCTACTACAGCTACCTGTGGGCCGACACCCTGACCGCCGACGTGGCCGAGGCCTTCCAGGAGGCCCCGGGCGGCTTCTACGACAAGCCCACCGGCCAGCGCCTGATCAAGACCATCATGTCGCGCGGCAACTCGGTCGACCCGGCCGAGCAGTTCCGCGCCTTCCGCGGCCGCGACGTGAAGATCGGCGCCCTGATGCGCGACCGCGGGTTCCCGGTGC
Source organism: Caulobacter sp. 10L414 (assembly GCF_056395525.1). Classification (NCBI taxonomy): domain Bacteria; kingdom Pseudomonadati; phylum Pseudomonadota; class Alphaproteobacteria; order Caulobacterales; family Caulobacteraceae; genus Caulobacter; species Caulobacter sp. 10L414. Next base: position 8,054 of record NZ_JBFTJR010000020.1, on the reverse strand, counting down.
CCCCGGGCGCCTGATCGCCGTCTCTGATCTAGGCTGAAACGAGAGCGCCCCGTCTGGTCACCCAGGCGGGGCGTTTTTGTTAGATCCTCCCCCTCTGGGGGAGGTGGCGCGAAGCGCCGGAGGGGGGCCGCTTTCAGCTTCCACAATCGTCGGCCGATCTCGCAGCCACTCCCCTCTCCGTCGGCTTCGCCGACACCTCTCCCATAGGGAGAGGATCTTCCTAAGCCGCCCGCCGCGCCGCGCTGGCGCCCGAGCCGATCTTGAACCGGCTGACCAGGCGCGCCAGTTCGGCCGCCTCGTTGGACAGCGAGTGACTGGCGGCGGTCGACTGCTCGACCATGGCCGCGTTCTGCTGGGTGGCCTGGTCCATCTGGTTCACCGCGACATTGACCTGGGCCAGGCCGGTGGCCTGTTCCTGGGCGCCGGCGGCGATCTCGGCGACGGTGTGGTTGATGTCCTGCACGCCGGCGGTGATGCGGCGCAGGGCCTCGCCGGTCTGGCCGACCAGGGCCACGCCCGCGTCGACCTGCTGGCCGGAGGCGCCGATCAGGCTCTTGATCTCCTTGGCCGCCTCGGCCGAGCGCTGGGCCAGGGCTCGCACCTCCGAAGCGACCACGGCGAAGCCCTTGCCCGCATCGCCGGCCCGCGCGGCCTCGACCCCGGCGTTGAGCGCCAGGAGATTGGTCTGGAAGGCGATCTCGTCGATCACCCCGATGATGTTGCCGATCTCGCGCGAGGACGCCTCGATCTGCGTCATCGCCGCGACGGCGCGCTCGACGACCTCGCCGCCGGCCTCGGCGTCCTTGCGGGCGGCGTCGACGGACTTGCGGGCGTGGCCCGCGCCCTCGGCGGCGCGCCGGACCGTGGCGGTGATCTCGTCCAGCGCCGCGGCGGTCTCTTCCAGGCTGGCGGCCTGCTGCTCGGTGCGGCGCGACAGGTCGTCGGCCGCGTGGCTGATCTCGCCCGAGCCGGCGCGGATGCCGCCGACCGCGCCGGTGATCGTCGTCATGGTCTCCTGCAGCTGGCCCATGGCGGCGTTGAAGTCGCTCTGCAGCTTGCGATAGGCGGGCGGGAAGGCCTGGTCGAGCCGGGCGGTCAGGTCGCCGGCCGCCAGGCGCTCCAGGGCCTGCCCGACCTGGGCGACGACGGCCGCCTGCTCCTGGGTCGCGGCGGCGCGTTCGGCCTCGTTGGCGCCGCGCTCGGCCTCGGCCTGGCGGCGATGGGCGGCCGCCTCGCCCTCGACGCGCAGCTTCTCGATGGCGGCGTCCTTGAAGGTCGAAACGGCCTGCGCCATCGCGCCGATCTCGTCACGGCGGCCCAGGGCGGGCACGGCCACGGCGTTGTCGCCGCCGGCCAGGCGACGCATGGCGGTGGTCATGGCGTCGACCGGCGTGGCGATGCTGCGCGCCAGTAGCCAGCCCATCAGCACGGCGATGGCAACGGCGGCCGCGCCGCCGAGCGCCAGCGCCAGGGTCGCGGCGGTGAACGCCTTGTCCTGGGCCTTGATGCGGGCGGCCAGTTCGGCGCTCTCGGCCTCGTCGATGGTCTTCAGCGCCTTGCGCACATTGGTCAGGCGGCCGCTCTTGCCGATGTCGAGGCGGGCGGCGTCCAGCTGGGCCGGATCCTGGGCGGCGGCGATCTGGGCGCGCGTCTCGGTGCGGAACACGCCCACGGCTTGGTCCAGCTGGGCCAGGCGCGCCTTCTGGTCCTCCTGCTCGGCGCCGTCCGTCAGGACCGCGTGCGCCTCGTCGTACTTGGCCTGGAAGTCCTCGTACTTCTTGACGAACGACGGATCGAGGCTGGCCACGAAGCCGCGCGCGGCGTTCTGCTGCTCGACCAGTTCGGCCGACGCCTTCTCGACGGTGGCGCGATAGGCGTAGCTCTCGGCGTTCAGGGCGGTGACGCGCTGGATCGACGACAGCCCGTTCCAGGCCAGGGCGCCGGCGCCGGCCACGGCGGCGACCAGGACGGCGAAGGCGACCACCAGCTTGTGCGCCACCTTGAGGTTGCTGAGCATCTAGAGAACTTCCCAGGATAGAATTGGGAAGATCTTCGACGAATTCGATTAATGGATATTATTCATGAGCATCGAAGGCCCCGGTCAGGAGACATTTGTCGATGCTCGGCGCGGTCGAAATCATTGCATTGCAAGGAGAGGCAGGCAGACTGCGTCATCTCGACGCATATATCGACTCGACACCGAAGGTTTCGAATAATCGTCCGTATACTGAGTACTTGGGACTACAGATTGAACGAAATCGCCGTTTCGGGGAGATTTCGTCTTATACCCGCATTGCGGGAATCGTGAGACAAATAACGACGCACGGCCGCAACCGGGGGGGCGGGGCCGCGCGTACTGCAAGCATGGCCGAGCTTTCGGCCGAGCAAGGACGCCCCCGATGGAAGCCCCCCGTCCCCTGCCCTTGATCCGCCCCATGCTGTGGCTGGCCGCCGCCGCCTTCACGGCCGGCTTCGGCGGCTATCTGCTGATGGGCCTGGGCGCGCGCTAGGGCGAACCGTTCAGCGTCGAATGTGAGGGGGGACCTCGGAGGTCATCAACACCACGGCCATCGCCGCGCCCCTGATATCCATGCCCGCATTGAGGGCCTTGTCGGCGGCGGCGACCTCGGCCGTCGCCTCGACGACGGATCTGTAGTGCGCTCGGTCCAGGCAGCCCGTCTTCATATGGGCGCGCCCGAGCGACAGCGCCTGCACATACTCCGGCTGCTTTCTGAGCTTGGCCTTGGCCGTGACGCCCTCCACCGTCCTGACGGATGCGAAGTCGGCGAAGGTCTTCACGCCCAGGGTTTCGAGCAGGGCCTGGGCCAGGCCGACGGGCGCGAAGACGGCGAACCGCCAGGCCTCGCCCTCGGTGAAGCCCAGCTCGAGCAGTCCCGGGACCTGGAGGGGCGCGTCGTCGACGTTCGCGGTCAGCACGGCGAGCGCCGCGTCGAAGCGGGCCCGGTCCATGGCTGACGGCTTTGCGAACAGCATGGGCCGGGTCCGTCTCGGCCTCAGCGGCCGCCGGTCGAGCCGAAGCCGCCCGCGCCGCGGTCGGTCTCGTCGAGGCTGGCCACCAGGCTCCAGGCGGCCTGCACGACCGGCGCGATCACCAGCTGGGCGATGCGGTCGCCGCGACGGATTACGAAGTCCTCGGCGCCGAGGTTGGCCAGGATCACCTTCACCTCGCCGCGATAGTCGCTGTCGATGGTGCCCGGCGAGTTCAGGCAGGTGATCCCGGCCTTGGCCGCCAGGCCCGAGCGCGGCCGCACCTGGGCCTCGAAGCCCTGCGGCACGGCGAAGGCGAGACCCGTCGGCACCATGAACCGGGCGCCCGGCTTCAGGGTCAGGGGCGCGTCCTCCTCGACGGCGGCGCGCAGGTCCATGCCGGCGGCGCCGACCGTCTCGTAGGCGGGCAGCGGCAGGCCGTGGGCGTGGGCGAGCTGGACGACGGGGATGTGGGGCGTGGTGGTCATTTAGGTCAGAGCTTCCGCGATGCGTTGGGCGATGGCCTGGGCGACGGCGTCCTTGGACGCGCGCTCCCAGCGTTCGGTGTGGTCCTTGGCGATCAGCAGGACCGCGTTCTCGGTTCCGCCCATGACGCCCGGCTCGGTGACGTCGTTGGCGATGATCCAGTCGCAGCCCTTGCGCGCCAGCTTGGCGCGGGCGTGGGCCTCGACGTCGTCGGTCTCGGCCGCGAAGCCGACCACCAGCTTGGGCCGATCGGGGCCGGAGGCGGCCAGGGTGGCCAGGATGTCGGGGTTCTCGACGAAGGTCAGGGCCGGCGGGCCGCCCTTGTCCTTCTTCAGCTTCGAGCCGAACACCTCGTCGACCCGCCAGTCGGCGACGGCGGCCACGAACACGCCGACCTCGGCCGGCAGGGCGGCCTCGCAGGCGGCCAGCATCTGGCGGGCGCTCTCGACGTCGACGCGGGTCACGCCCGGCGGGGTCGGCAGGGCGACGGGGCCGCTGACCAGGGTGACGCGCGCCCCCAGGCGAGCCAGCGCCTCGGCGATCGCATAGCCCTGGCGGCCGCTGGAGCGGTTGGTGATCCCACGCACCGGGTCGATCGCCTCGAACGTCGGGCCGGCCGTGACCAGGGCATGCTTGCCGGCCAGGGGGCGCGCGGCGGGGCCGGCGAGCATGGCGAGGATGGCGGCGAAGATCTCCGGCGGCTCGGCAAGGCGTCCGGGGCCGAACTCGCCGCAGGCCATGGCCCCCTCGTCGGGGCCGATGAACGACACGCCGTCGGCCTTCAGGGTCGCCACGTTGCGCTGGGTGGCCGGGTGCAGCCACATGCGCACGTTCATGGCCGGCGCCATCAGCACGGGCTTGTCGGTGGCCAGCAGGGTGGTCGAGGCCAGGTCGCCGGCCAGGCCGCCGGCGGCCTTGGCGATCAGGTCGGCGGTGGCCGGCGCCGCCACCACCAGGTCGGCCGAGCGCGACAGCTGGATGTGGCCCATCTCGGCCTCGTCGGTCAGCGAGAACAGGTCGTCATAGACCTTGTCCTCCGACAGCGCCGCCAGCGACAGGGGGGTGACGAACTGCGCGCCGGCCTTGGTCAGGATCGGCCGCACGCCGATCCCGGCCTTGCGCAGCAGGCGGGTCAGCTCCAGGGCCTTGTAGGCCGCCACGCCGCCGCCGACGATCAGGAGCACGCGCTTGCCGCCCGGGATGTCGTTCACCTTGAAGGCCTCTCGTCCGTCGGTTCCCCTCCGCGCATAGAGCGCCTCGCGCCCGCAGGCAATCCGGCGCGCGCGGCGGGCGGGCGAACGGGGCGCGAAAGCTTAACAGCGGGACTCGACTCGCGTTCTTTTTTCGTTCACTAATCGTTAAGGTAGTAAATAACGGGGTGAGGCGATCATGACGGGAGCGTGGCGTTTCGGACTTCTGGCTGTGCCGGCCTTGCTGCTGGCGGCCTGCGACGGCGGGGCTTCGGCGGTGAAGGCGCCCAAGGGCGGTGAAGTGGCGTCGAGCCAGGGCGCAAACAGCGGCGGCGGCGCGCCGGCGTCGACAGAGGTCGCCGAGGCCTCGGCGGCGGCGCGGCAGGCGGCCGATCCGCGCGACGCGCCGGTGCGGCTGATCGCCGGCCGGCCGATGTGGGCCGCCAACCGCACCCGCGGCGCCGAGGAGAACGCCCGGCGCGGCTTCGAGCGGTTCGGGGAGGCCTTCGGCGCCCGCGACGTCGACGACTATGTGCGCAAGACGCACGCCTTCGTGGCCAAGCCGCCGGCCGGCGCCCAGACCCTGACGCGGTCGAACGGCGACACCCTGATCTATGATCCGGCCGGCAACGTCTTCGCCGTGGTCACCCGGGCCGGGGCGCCGCGCACCATGTTCAAGCCCGACGACGGCGCCGACTACTGGCGCCGCCAGAAAGAGGGCGCGGCCCGCCGCACGGCCGCGTCCGAACGGCGCGGGCAGGACGGCGCCGGCTGACCGGACTGGCGAGAGGGGGGCGAAGGCATGCAGGAACAGCCGATCCCGGACGCGGCCGTGCGTGATCCGACGGCGACGGAACTGGCGCGGATCTGGGTGGCCGAGCATGGCCTGCACTGCGCTTTGCGCATCGGGGCCTATGACGAGACGCCGATCGACGAGGCCCGGGCCTGGGGCATGATGCTGGCCGACCTGCTGCGTCATCTGGGACGCGGGCTGTCGGACTATTATCACCGCGATCCGGTCGAGGTCGTCGACGTGCTGCTGGAGGCGATGCGCGACGAGCTGGCCAGTCCAAGCTCGCCGCTCGAGGGCGGCCTGGCGCGATCGCGCGAGGACGAGCCGGACGCCGGCCAGGCCAAGGCGCACTGACGCGGCAAGGGGCGTCGCGGGCTCGCGTGCGCCGTGTCACAGTCGCGGGCGTGATCCGCGGCTAAGGGCGAAGGTTCGGCCGTGCCGGCGGCCGGATGGCCGGGTGCGGGCGGGACGGGGTCCCGCCGTGTCCGGACGCCTGACACGGCGCTCGCGCGCCCGGCGGCGATGTTAACGAGGGGGCGATGGGCGTGATCGATCGACGCAAGCTGCTGGGCCTGTGCGCGGCGGCCGGAACAACGGCGCTGGCGGCCGGCATGGCGCGCGGGGCTTTTGCAGGGGCGGCGCCGGCCAGGCTCGCCGCCTTTCCCAGGCCCGACCGCGAACTGCGGCTGCCGGTTCCGGGCGGGCGGGTCTATACGCGGATCAACGGCGACCTCGACGCGGCGCTGGCCGGGACCGCGCCGCCGCCGATCGTCATGGTCCACGGCGGGCCGGGCGGCACCCATTCGGGGTTCCTCGACGCTCTTGCCCTGTCCGACGAGCGGGCGGTGATCCTCTACGACCAGCTCGACAGCGGGCTGTCGGATCATCCGATGGATCCGGCCAACTGGACGGTGGGCCGCTTCGTCGACGAGCTGGAGGCCGTCCGCGAGGGGTTGAAGATCCCGCGCTGGCACGTGCTGGGCCACAGCTGGGGCGGGACGGTGGCGCTGGAGTACGGTGCGCGGCGCTCGCCGGCCCTGGCCAGCCTGATGCTGGCCAGTCCGCTGGTCTCGACCCGCAGCTGGATCGCCGACGCCAACCTGCTGCGCGACGACCTGCCGCCGGCGGTGCGGGACCAACTGACCCGTTGCGAGGGGCCGCCGCCCTCGCCGAGCGACAAGGCGTTCTTAGCCGCCTGCGACGCGGCGACCGACGCCTTCTACGCCGCCTTCCTGACCCGCGAGCCGCCCTCGCCGGCCCACCGCGCCTATCGGCCGCCCGGCGACCGGGGCTTCAACCCCGTGCTCTACAAGACGATGTGGGGCGCGACCGAGTTCTCGGCCACCGGCACGCTGAAGACCTATGACGGCGAGCCCCTGCTCGACCGCCTGGACGGGCCGCGCACCCTGTTCCTGGTCGGCCAATACGACGAGGCCCGTCCGGCCACGACCCTGGCCTTCTCGCGCCGGGCCAGGGGATCGGAACTGGCGGTGGTTCCCGGCGCCGGCCACGCCACCTTCACCGACCGTCCCGAGGAAACGACGGCCGTGCTACGCCAGTGGCTGCGCCGACGCGACGCCTTGCCGTCCTGATCGGAGCGCCAGGTCTTGGGAGATCCCGCGATGCAACGAGCGAGCGACTCGCGCCTGCCGGTCTGGCTGGGCGTGCTGCTGGCGGTGGCCGCGGCGCCGGTGGTCCTGCTCACGCGGCTGTGGCCGGGCAAGCAGACGGCCGATCGCACGCCCGGCGAGGTGGCCGGCGTGCTGCGGGCGTTCATCGACGGAACGGGCGGTGTCTGGGACTGGGACGACTTCGAAAGCACCCCCATCACCGATCCGCGCCTGGACGCGCTTCGACATCGCGCCGTTCAGGCCGGTCCGCCGGACACCGATGTCGAGGCGCTGGCGGCGGTGCTGGCCGAAGTCGAAGCCATGGCCCGGAACGATGCGGGCTCTCCAGGCGGCGGCTAGGCCGGGTGCTCAACGACCCAAGGCTTGGCCGCGACGGCGCCCTAAGGCCCGTCACCGCGGCCGCAGCGAAGCCGGGCGCCGGAACCGAACCTGTTGGCGTGTGAGGTCCGCGGCCTTGCGGACCGCTGACGCGTCCCTTCAGCCGGTACGGCAGGCCTTGTCGTGGGCGCTCGACCGAGCCTGGGCTCCCGGGGCGTATCGATGATCACCCTGCTGGCGCCCCCAAACCCGGTGTTCCCCGCGAAGGCGGGGACCCAGGCGGGGTCTACGGGTCATCCTCGGCCCCTTCCGTCCTCGAAAGACAGCCTGGACCCCCGGCCTTCGCGGGGCGCTCGATGGAAAAGGGCCAGGTTGGCTGAACGCCGATCCGAAGCGGGTCGGCGCTCGACCGACCGCTCTCGCTAACGCCGCTTCTTGCGCGCGCCAGCGGCGGTCTTCTTGCGGCTGCCCGGCTTGACCGCCTTGCCCTTGCCGGCCTTGCCCGAGCGGGCGGCGGCCTTGCCTTTCCCGCCGCCCTTCTTGGCGGCGGCGGCGCACTTGGCCTTGGCGGCCTTCAGGGCCYTGCCCTTCTTGCCCCGGGTCGAGCAGGGGGCGGCGCGGGCCGGCGCCGCCGAGGCGGYGCGGGTC
>NZ_JBFTJR010000019.1:0-74245 GCF_056395525.1 Caulobacter sp. 10L414 | reverse complement strand
GCCGGCCTTCGCGCACGTTGCGGGCCACCAGGTCGTCCAGGCCCGGCTCGTAGATCGGGATCTCGCCGGCCAGCAGGCGCGAGATCTTGCGCGGATCCTTGTCGATGCACGTCACCACGTGACCGAAGTCCGCAAAGCACGCCCCCGACACCAGGCCCACATAGCCCGTGCCAATCATCGCTACGCGCATGTTATCCCCTGCTCAATAAGAGCCCCGCCCAGCCGGCGGCACAAAAACACCGAGTGTTTGTCATTCGACATTCCGCGCCGAAGCGCAATCACCAACTGATGACTACTCAAAAGAAATTTTCATGTGGCCAAAGTTTGCGGCGCCCAATGATCGAGCGTCACAAACACGCAGCCGACCGTCCGGGGTCGGAACGGCTGTCAAACTTGGCCATAAAGGGCGTTAATCACCCTGACGATGAAAAGAGCAGGGTTCGAACAAGAAATATACTTACCGGCGTCGCCTATCAGGCGATCACATCGGACAAGCGCCGGCCGTCGCATTCAAACGTGCATTCGGCGGGCCCGCCGGCAAGGTTAACGGCCGCGTCGATCGGCCCCTTCCTGCGGCCTGGATGCATCCTGAGGATGCTTGCGCGGGGGCCTGGGCGGACCCAGTCTCGCATGGCGAAGCTGGACGTTTTGCGATGGATGCCCTGCCGACGCCGCTTCATGCGTCCGACGGCGCCGCCCGCCTGCAGAGGCTGAACCGGCGGTTGGAGAGGCTGCGCGAACTGGCCGAGATCCAGGCCATGCTGGCCGGCGCCGAGGTGGACGGCGAAGCCTTCATGCAGATCGTCGTCGACCGCGTGCACCACCTGCTGGGCGGCCGGGGCGTGGTGGTCGAACTGGTCGACGGCGAAGACATGGTCTACCGCGCCGTCAGCGCCGGATCGGAGGCGCATCTTGGCCTGCGCATCCCGCGCGCCGGCAGCCTTTCGGGCCTGTGCGTCGAGCAGGCCAAGATCCTGGCCTGCGAGGACAGCGAACACGACGCCCGCGTCGACCGCGAGGCCTGCCGCAAGGTAGGGCTGCGCTCGATGCTGTGCGCGCCGCTGTTCGACGGCGACCACGCCATCGGCGTGCTCAAGGCCATGGCCACGCGCACCCGCGCCTTCGGCTTCGAGGACGTCGAACTGCTGCGCCACATGAGCCAGACCCTGGGCGCGGCGATCGCCAAGCGCGCCAGCTTCAGCGCCCTGCGCCGGCTGCTTCAGGAACGCACCGCAGCCTTCGAGCGCGTCGAGCGGCGCAATCACCGGCTGGCCCTGCTGACCGAGCAGTTGCGCGAGGCCAAGGCCGAGGCCGAAGCCGCCAACCGCGCCAAGTCCGACTTCCTGGCGGCCATGAGCCACGAACTGCGTACGCCGCTGAACGGCCTGGTCGGCTTTTCCGAACTGCTGGCCCGCGACGACCTCGCGCCGGAAAGGCGGGCCGCCTATCGCGACTTCGTCCACGACGCCGCCCGCTCGCTGCTGACCATCGTCGACGACATTCTCGACCTGTCACGGGTCGAGGCCGGCAAACTCGAACTGCAGGCCGGCGAGGTCGATCCGGTCCGGCTGGTGGAAAGCTGCGTGGCCATGGTCCGCCCGCAGGCCCTGGCCAAGAGCCTGGCGATCACCACCAGCATCGGACCGCGCGCGGACCGGCGGATCGCCGGCGACGCCAACCGCCTGCGCCAGGTGCTGCTGAACCTGCTCAACAACGCCGTGAAGTTCACCGCCGCCGGCGGCGTCTCGGTGACGCTGGAGGCGACCGGCCCGCTGGACGCGCCGGCCCTGCGCGTCATGGTCTCCGACACCGGCATGGGCGTGGCCCCCGAAGCGCGCGAGCGATTGTTCCAGGCCTTCGGCCAGGCCGACGCCTCGATCCACCCGCGCTACGGCGGCGCCGGCCTTGGGCTGGCGATCAGCAAGCGCCTGGTCGAGGCCATGGGCGGCACGATCGGCTTCGACAGCGTCGAGGGCGAGGGCTCGACCTTTCGGTTCGAGATCCCCGCGACGCCCGCCCAGCCMCAGACGGCCGTCGAGCCCGCGCCGACCAGCGCCCCGCGCCTGCGGATCCTGGTCGTCGACGACACCGACATCAACCGCGCCCTGGCCGAGGCGGTGCTGGGCTCGGCCGGCCACCTGGTGAGCGGCGCGGCCGACGGCGCGGCGGGGGTGGCGGCTGTGCGCGACGGCGCCTTCGACGTGGTGCTGATGGACGTGCGCATGCCGGGGATGGACGGCCTGGCGGCCACGCGGGCGATCCGCGCCCTGCCCCCGCCGGCCGGTGGCGTGCCGATCCTGGCTCTGACCGCCAACGCCCTGCCTTCCGAGATCGCCGCCTGCCTGGAGGCCGGCATGGACGGCCACGTGGCCAAACCGATCGACATTCCCGCGCTGCTGGCCAGCGTGCGCGAGGCGGCCCGCGGCGTCAGTCCCCGATGAAGCGGTAACCGACCCCTGGTTCGGTCAGCAGGATCTTCGGATGAGCCGGATCGGCCTCGAGCTTCTGGCGCAGCTGACCGACGAACACCCGCAGGTACTGGGTGTCGTGCATGTGGGCGGGGCCCCAGACCGAGGTCAGCAGTTCCTTGTGGGTCAGCACCTTGCCGCGGCCCAGCGCCAGGCGCGCCAGCACCTCGTACTCGCGCGGCGAGACCTTCACCACCGCCCCGTCGCGGGTGACCAGGCGCTTTTCGAGATCCAGCTCCACCGCCCCGGCCCGGATCGGGCCGACCGGCGCCTGGGTGGCCGCCTTCTGGCGCAGGGCCACACGCAGCCGGGCCAGAAGCTCGCCCACGCCGAACGGCTTTTCGACATAGTCGTTGGCGCCCCGGTCCAGGGCCTCGATCTTCTCGATCTCGCGGTCGCGGGCCGACAGGATCAGGATCGGGCCGTCGTAGAAGGCGCGGGCCTTCTCCAGCACCTCCTTGCCGTCCATGTCGGGCAGGCCAAGGTCCAGCACCACCGCGTCGGGCGACCACAGGGCGATGCCGCGCAGCCCCTCCTGGCCGCCGTCGGCGCGCAGCGGGTCATAGCCGGCCGCGTCCAGCGCGGGGCCAAGGAACCGGTGAATCTGCGGCTCGTCGTCGATGACCAGGATGCGGGGGCGAAGCGCGCTCATGAACCGCTCATAGCAGATGGTGCGGGGTGGCGACGCCCTTGGGCAGGCTGATCAGCATCCGCGTGCCCTTACCGTCGTGGATCGGGCTGGCGGCGGCGATGCGGCCGCCCATGGCCTCGACGAAGCCCTTGGCGATCGCCAGCCCCAGCCCCACGCCCTGGCTGGCGTTCGGCGAGCGGTCGCTGGGATCCTGCAGGCGGCGGAACTTCTCGAACACCCGCACGAGGTCGGCCGGAGGGATGCCCCTGCCTTCGTCCTCGATGCTGATGACGACGTGGGCGCGGTCCTCGTAGGCGGCGACCTCGATGCGCGCGCCGGGCGGGCTGTAGGCGATGGCGTTCTCCAGGATGTTGACCGCCACCTGCTCCAGCAGGCTGGGGTCGGCCTGGACGAGACTGAGCGTCTCGGGGAAATCGCGCGTCAGCACCCGGCCCTCCAGGCGGCGGGCCACCCGGTCGGCGGCGGCCGCCAGCACGTCGCGCACGTCGATCCAGTCGGTGCGCAGCTTCAGCCCCCCGCCCTCGATGCGGGTCATGTCCAGCAGGTTGGCGACATAGCCGTTGAGGCGCTCGGCCTCTTCCTTGATGCCGAGGGCGAGATCGGCGCGCCCTGGCGGCGACAGCTTGTCGCCGTAGTCGATCAGGGTGGTGGCCGCGCCCAGCACCGTGGTCAGCGGCGTGCGCAGGTCGTGGCTGATGGAGTTCAGCAGGGCGTTGCGGAAGCGGTCGGAACGGCGCAGGGCCTCGGCCTCGACAGCCCCGGCCGCCAGTTCGGCGCGCTGCAGGGCCACCGCGCCCTGGTCGAGCAGGGCCAGCAGCAGGCGCTCCTCGTCCGATCCCGACGCCAGGGCCCCGGCCTCGATCCCGGCGACGCCGGCGCGGGCGCCCAGCCCCTCCAGCGGCCAGAAGGTCCAGACGGCCTGCGGCAGGGTGCCGGTGCCGGCCCCGGCGGGCTCGCCCTTCTCCCAGGCCCAGCGGGCGGCGGCCATGGGGGCGGTTCCAAGATCGGCCACATCCGGCGCCCCGGCCGCCGGCGCCAGCTCGCCGTCCTCGGGCAGGAACACCACCGCCCGCGCGCCCGAGGCGGCGGCCGCCTGCTCGGCCAGCGCCTTGGCCACCGCCGCCTTGCCCGACGCGGCCGACAGGGTGCGGCTGGCGGCCAGCAGGCTGGTCACGCTGGCCGCGCGCCGCTGCGAGCCCAAGGCCTGGTCGCGCACCCGCCCCGCCAGCCCGCCGGTGGCCAGGGCCACGGCCCAGAACACGATCAGGGTCAGCACGTCGGTCGGCGAGCCGATGGCCAGGCTGTAGCGCGGGGCCAGGAAGAAGTAGTTGTAGACGAGGAAGGCCCCCGTCGCCGCCGCCAGGGCCGGGCGCAGGCCGTGCATCACCCCCGCCGCCAGCACGGCGGCCAGGTAGATCATCCCCAGCTCCACCCGGTCGAAGGCGGTGTCCAGCGCCCAGGCGACCAGGCTGGCGGCGGCCACGAAGCCGCCGCCGGTCAGGTAGGCAGGCCAGTCGAAGCGGCGCGGCCTGGGCGCGGGCGCCTCGGCCGTCCCCTCGCCGCCGGCGCCGGTGACCACGTGGATCGCCTGGCCGTGCGCCTCGCGCAGCAGAGCCGTCGCCAGCGAGCGGCCGGTCAGCTCGCGCCATCGGGAATCCTTCGATTTGCCCCCCATTCGGCCGATGACGATCTGGGTGACGTTGTTGCGGCGGGCCCAGGCCATCACCGTGGCGACCACATCGGCCCCAGTCAGCACGACGGTGGAGCCGCCCAGCTGCTCGGCCAGCTTCAGCGCCTCGCGGGTGCGGGCGGCGGCGGCCTCGGGCGGCGGCGGACGGTCGGGACGCTCGACATGGGCCACGGTCCACGGCGCGTCCATCGTCATGTCCGACAGCCGGCGGCCGGCGCGCACGAGGCCCGCCGCCATGCCGTCGCCGCCGGCCAGGACGAGGATCCGCTCGCCCGCCGCCCACGGCCCCTCGACGCCCTTCTCGCGCATCGCCGCGACCAGCTGGTCGTCGACGGTCTGGGCCGCGCGGCGCAGGGCCAGTTCGCGCAGCGCCGTGAGGTTCTCAACCTTGAAGAAGTTCTCCGAGGCCAGCCGCGCGGTCTCGGGGACGTAGACCTTGCCCGCCGCCATCCGCTCGCGCAGCTCGTCGGGCGTGATGTCGATCAGCTCGATGTCGTCCGCCCGCGCCAGCGCGCTGTCGGGCACGGTCTCGCGCTGGCGCGAGCCGGTGATGCGCAGGACGACGTCGACCAGGCTCTCCAGGTGCTGGACGTTCAGCGTGGTCCAGACGTCGATGCCCGCGGCCAGGATCTCCTCGACGTCCTGCCAGCGCTTGGGATGGCGCGAGCCGGGCGCGTTGGAGTGGGCGTATTCGTCGACCAGCAGCAGCTTGGGCCGCCGCTCCAGCGCCGCGTCGAGGTCGAACTCCAGATAGCTGCGGCCCCGGTTCTCCACGGGGCGGCGGGGCAGCACGTCGAGGCCGCGCAGCAGGCTCTCGGTCTCGCGGCGGCCGTGGGTCTCGACGACGCCGACCAGCACGTCCTGGCCCTCGGCCTTGCGACGGCGGGCGGCGCGCAGCATCTCGTAGGTCTTGCCCACGCCTGGCGCCATGCCCAGGAACACCTTGAGGCGCCCCCGGCGGGCCTTGTTGGCGGCCGCCAGAAGCGCCTCGGGGTCGGGGCGGCCCCTTTCGGGGTATGCGGAGGGGTCGCCCGCCAACGACTAGCCGACCATCGGGAAGCGCGCGTCGAGCGCCCGGTTGACGTCCAGCACGTTGACCCGCGGCTGGCCGACGAAGCCCAGCAGCGGCGGCTTGATGGCCGCGTCGATCATCCCCAGCACCTCGCCGCGCGGCGCGTTGCGGGCGGCGGCGATGCGGGACGCCTGCAGACGGGCATAGGCCGGCGAGATGTCCGGATCCAGGCCCGAGCCGGACGTCGTGACCGCGTCGGCCGGAATGACCGCGCCGGGAAACTCGGCCCTCAGCGCGTCCGCGTCGGTCTTCTCGCGCTCGATCAGCTTGTCGTTCAGCGGACCCATGTTGGAACCGCTCGAGGCCGAGGCGTCATAGCCGTTCCCCGCCGCCGACGGACGGCCGTGCAGGTAGCCCGGCTTGGTGAAGACCTGGCCGATCAGTTCCGAGCCGACGACCTGGCCGTGCGCGTCGCGGACGAGCGAGCCGCCCGCCTGCGCCGGGAACGCGGCCTGGGCCACGCCGGTGATCGCCAGCGGATAGGCCAGGCCCAGCAGGATGGTGAAGAGGCCCATCGAAACGAGGGCCGGGCGAAGGTGCGAGATCATGACCTTCCAGCTCCTTTCCTAGAACCGCTTCGAGACGCCGACGTACAGTTGCGCGTCGGGGGTGTCGCGGTTCAATCCGAAATTGGCGCCGGCGTCCAGTTGCAGGGTCGGCGCGACGAGATAGGCGGCGGCGACGTCGGCCGAGACCTGGGTCACCGTGTCGGCGGGGTCGAAGTTGGTGCTGGTCCACAGCTCGCCGACGAGGGAGAGGCGATCGGTGACCGGGCGGGCCAGGTTGACGACATTGGTCACCGCCGCGTGGCGGCCGTCGCCGTCGGCGTCGAGCAGCAGATCGACCTGCGGCCCGAAGGTCAGGGTGGCCCCATCAAGCGCGATGCTGATCGGCGCGGCCACGCCGCCCTCCACCTCGTCGTTGCCCAGGCCCTTGGCCGCCGTCGGGATCTTCACGTAAGGCAGCAGGGCGACGGTGACCTTGTCGCCGGAATGGACGCGGGTCTTGTACCGGATCCACACGTCGCCGACGCCGTCGGTCTTGTCGTCGAGCCCCGGCCCCTTCACGCGGGCCTGAAGGTAGGGCGTCCAGGTCACCTGCAGGTCGCTGGTGTCGGTCAGGCCGTACTTCAGGGTCGTGGCGGCCACGGCGGTCGTCTCGGCCTTGATCCCTCCGGCCTTCACCTGGGTCCAGTTCACGCCGTCGGCCTCGACCTGCCAGGCGCCCTTGGGGACCGAGCAGGCGCCATTGGCCTTGGTCGGGCGATCGGTGCAGATCGGGGCCTCGTCCGCCCAGGCGGCGGTGGCGGCGAGGGTCGAGGCGGTGATCACGAGAAACGCGAACTTGCGCATTTGAATTGTCGTCTTTCGAGGAGGAGAAATCACTGGCCGCCGAGATTGGCCGCCAGGCAGACGATCCCGATCGCCACGAGGCCGAAGACCAGATCCCTGATGATCGAGCCCGGGGCGATCGGGGGTTTCATCAGGCCAGCCCCAGGGCGGAGACGGCCATGTCGATGAGCTTGATGCCGACGAACGGAGCCACCAGGCCGCCGACGCCGTAGATCAGCAGGTTGCGCGACAAGAGCTTGCCGGCGCCGATGGCGCGGTACTTCACGCCCTTCAGGGCCAGCGGGATCAGGGCGACGATCACCAGGGCGTTGAAGATCACCGCCGACAGGATCGCGCTTTGCGGGCTCGCCAGCTTCATGATGTTCAACCCGCCTAGAGCCGGCAGGGCGACCACGAACATCGCCGGGATGATGGCGAAGTACTTGGCCACGTCGTTGGCGATCGAGAAGGTCGTCAGCGCGCCGCGGGTGATCAGCATCTGCTTGCCGACCTCGACGATCTCGATGACCTTGGTCGGGTCGCTGTCGAGGTCGACCATGTTGCCGGCCTCGCGAGCGGCCTGGGCGCCGGTCTGCATGGCCACGCCGACATCGGCCTGAGCGAGTGCGGGCGCGTCGTTGGCGCCGTCGCCGCACATGGCCACCAAGCGGCCCTTGGCCTGTTCGGCGCGGATCAGGCGCAGCTTGTCCTCGGGGGTGGCTTCGGCGAGGAAGTCGTCGACGCCGGCTTCCGAGGCGATGGCCGCGGCGGTCACCGGGTTGTCGCCGGTGATCATCACCGTGCGCAGACCCATGCGGCGAAGGTCGGCGAAGCGTGCCTTCACGCCCGGTTTGACGACGTCCTTCAGGTGGATGACGCCGACCAGGACGCCGTCCTCGCTGACCGCCAGGGGCGTGCCGCCCGAGCGGGCGATGCGGTCGACGGCGGCCATCACCTCGCCGGGGATGCGCTTGGGATCGATGGCCAGGCTGCGATAGACCGCGTCCACCGCGCCCTTGCGCCACGAGCGGCCGTCGACATCCAGACCCGACTGGCGCGTGGTCGCGCTGAACGGGATGGCGGTCGCGCCGGCCGGCGCCTCCAGAGCCAGGCCCTGCTGGCGGCCCAGCTCGACGATCGAGCGGCCTTCGGGCGTCTCGTCGGCCAGCGAGGCCATGACGGCGGCGCGCAGGGCCGCGTCGGGACGCACGCCGGGGGCGGCGATCACTTCGGTGGCCATGCGGTTGCCGAAGGTGATSGTGCCGGTCTTGTCGAGCAGCAGGGTGTCGACGTCGCCGGCGGCTTCCACCGCGCGGCCCGAGGTGGCCAGCACGTTGACCTTCAGCAGGCGGTCCATGCCGGCGATGCCGACGGCCGAGAGAAGCCCGCCGATGGTCGTCGGGATCAGGGTGATGAACAGCGCGCCCAGCACCAGCGGATCCAGGGCGACGCCCGAGAACTTGCCCAGGCCCAGCAGGGTGACCACGGCGATCAGGAAGATCAGGGTCAGTCCCGCCAGCAGCACGGCCAGCGCGATCTCGTTGGGCGTCTTGCGGCGGTCGGCGCCCTCGACCATGGCGATCATGCGGTCGAGGAAGGTCGAGCCCGGCGCGGCGGTGACCCGCACCTTGATCCAGTCGGAGACGACGGTGGTGCCGCCGGTCACCGCCGAGCGGTCGCCGCCGCTCTCGCGGATCACCGGCGCGCTTTCGCCGGTGATGGCGGCCTCGTTGACGCTGGCCATGCCCTCGACGATCTCGCCGTCGGTGGGGACCACGTCGCCGGCCTCGACCAGCACCAGTTCGCCGGGAACCAGCTTGTGGGCCGGGGTCGGGATGATCGTGCCGGCCTGCTCGTCGATGATCAGCTTGGCCTTGGTGGTGACGCGGGCGGCGCGCAGGCTGTCGGCGGCGGCCTTGCCGCGGCCCTCGGCCACGCTCTCGGCCAGGTTGGCGAAGAGCACGGTGGCCCAGAGCCACAGCGAGACCTGCACCGCGAAGCCGGCCGACTGCTGGGCGGCGATGGCGGCGACGGCCGAGACCGTCGACAGCAGCGCCACGATCCAGGTCGCGAAGATCACCGGATTGCCGGTCAGCTTGCGCGGGTCGAGCTTGAGGAAGGCGTCCTTGGCCGCGCGGGCCAGGATCGGGGTCGAGAGGCCGCCGGCGAGGCTGGCGACTTTACGCCGTCCGCCCTCGCCCGCCTCGATGTCGTAGGTGGTCATGGAAGTGCGCTTTCGATCAGCGGCCGGCGACGAAGGCGAGCGCCTGGAAGTGCTCGACGATCGGTCCCAGCGCCAGAGCGGGGAAGAACTGCAGGCCGCCGAGGATCAGGATCACCCCGATCAGGAGACCGACGAAGAGGCCGCCGTGGGTCGGCATGGCGCCGGCCGTCGGGGCGAGCTTGGGCTTGGCCGCCAGGGCGCCGGCGATGGCCAGCACCGCGACGATGGGAGCAAAGCGCCCGAACATCATCGCCACGCCCAAAGTGGTGTTCCACCAGGGGGCGTTGGCCGTCAGGCCGCCGAAGGCCGAGCCGTTGTTGGCCGTGGTCGAGACGTAGGCGTAGAGGATCTCCGACAGGCCGTGGGGACCGGCGTGCATCAGGCCCTTCAGCGCCTCGGGCAGGATCGCGGCCAGGGCGGCGAAGCCCAGCATGAACAGCGGGATCACCAGCACGGCCAGCATGGCGAACTGGATCTCGCGGGCCTCGATCTTCTTGCCCAGGTATTCGGGCGTGCGGCCCACCATCAGGCCGGCGACGAACACCGCCAGCAGGGCCATGACGACCATGATGGCGATCCCCGAGCCGATGCCGCCGGGCAGGATCTCGCCCAGCTGCATCAGGAACATCGTCACCCCGCCGCCCAGCGGCATCAGGCTGGAGTGCATGCCGTTGACCGAGCCGTTGGAGGCCCCGGTGGTCATGGCCGCCCAGGCGGCGGTCGAGGGCGCGCCGAAGCGGACCTCCTTGCCTTCCATGTTCACCGAGGTGTCGACATGGGCGGCGACCTGGGCCGGCGGAGCCTGCGTCTCGGTGGCGTAGATGCTCGCCGCGCCGGCGCTCAGCAGCACCGCGGCGGCGATGACGAGGGCGCGCACGTCCTTCTTGGCCAGCACGCTGCGGCCGAAGGCGAAGAACGCCGCCCAGCCCAGCACGTTGATCGACACGGCCGTGATCAGGTTGGTCAGCGGGGTGGGGTTCTCGAACGGGTGGGCCGAGTTGACGTTGAAGATGCCGCCGCCGTTGATGCCCAGCTGCTTGACCGCCAGCTGGCTGGCGGTGGCGAACAGCGAGATCTTCTGCTCGCCGCCCTCGAGCGTATGGGCCGTGACGCCGGCGGCCAGGGTCTGGGGCACGCCCAGGGCCACGAGCACGATGGCCACGACCACGCACAGCGGCAGCAGCACCCACAGCGTGGTGCGGATAACGTCGCTCCAGAAGTTGCCGACGTCCTCGCCCTTGCTGGCGATGAAGCCGCGGGCCAGGGCCGCGGCGATGGCGGCGCCGGTGGCGGCCGAGACGAAGTTCTGCACCGTCAGCACCAGCATCTGGCTGAGCGTCGACATGGTGGTCTCGCCGCCATAGCTCTGCCAGTTGGTGTTGGTCACGAAGCTGACGGCGGTGTTGAACGCCAGGTGCGGCGATAGGCCTGCGAACCCTTGCGGGTTCAGCGGCAGCACGCCCTGCAGGCGGAGCACGCCATAGACCAGGAAGAAGCCGACGGCGTTGAAGGCCAGGAGCGCGCCGGCATAGCCGATCCAGCTCTGGCCCTTGCGCGGGTCGATGCCGCCGGCCGCGTAGAAGAGACGCTCGACCGGGGCCAGCACCGGGTCGAGCCAGGTGCGTTCGCCGTTCCAGACGCGCGACATGTACACGCCCAGCGGCCAGCCCAAGCCGACCGCCAGGCCAAGCGTCAGGGCGATCTCCGCCCATCCTTGCCAGTTCATTTGAGGTTATCCGAGGATCGTCAGAACCGGTCCGGCCGCATCAGGGCCGTGACCATGTAGGCCGCGACGACGATCGCCCCGGCCCCCCACAGCGCGTTCACGAACAGGGTCATGCGCGCCTCAATGCGACGGCGAACAGGCCGAAGAGCGCAAACAGCCCTCCGCCCAGCGCCAGGAAAACGATGTCAGCCATGTCGGCCTCCTTCCGGGTTGGCGCGGAAGGGACCACGGAGGCGCGTAAGGGCTCCATTCGGGAGATGTATGGGCCGCATAAGCGCCGCATAAAGACGAGGCGCAGATCCGGCCCAGGCGGCGCATGCTGCAATGCAGCACAAGAACAGCCGCCAGCGGCGGCCTTTCCGCCTCGCCGGAAACTAGGCCGTCAGCCTTGCGAACAAGGCGTTTTCGTGACGAGCGCCGTGATCGACGCTTATTGTGGCGCGCGCGAAACTTTGTCCTTGTTTGCAGCGCAAAATCGCGAAACGGTGGAAGCCTTCCCTCGTCGAACGCGTTCTTGGGCTCATGTCACCGCTGTTCCCCACCTTGGTCATCCTGGCCCTGCTGGCGCTGCTGGTCTGGCCCAGCGTCGAACCCCGCCTGCGCCGCCGGCTGCGCGGGCGCGGCAAGCGTCGCGGCTATTTCCGGGACTGATCACGCCGCCCCCGATCGCCCGATCCGCGCAATCGCGCGAGACCTCTTCCCTCGCGCGAGCGGAATGAGGTAAGAGCGAACTTGATCGCGTTCCGCGATCATCTTGCTCGGGGGAGCACCAATTGAAGAAGTTGATCCTGGCGGCCGTCGGCTGCCTGAGCCTTTCCGCGTGCGCGACGGTGACGCGCGGATCCAGCGACGCGTGGGAAGTCAGTAGCGATCCGGGCGGGGCGCGCGTCGAGACGACCAACGGCCATTTCTGCGAAGCCACGCCGTGCGCCATCCGCATGAAGCGCAAGAGCCAGTTCGTGGCGACGGTGACCAAGCCCGGCTACGAGCCGGCCAAGATCACCGTCACGCACAAGACGGCCGGCGCCGGGGCGGCCGGCGTCGCCGGCAACGTGCTGGTCGGCGGCGTCATCGGGCTGGGCGTCGACGCCTTCTCGGGCGCGTCGCAGGACCTGGTGCCCAATCCGGCCTTCGTGAAGCTGGAGCCGATCAAGACCGCCCAGCCCGCGACCGGCGCGACCCCCGCTCCGGCCGAAAAGGCCGCCGCCCCCGCTCCGGCTCCGGCCGCGACCCCGGCGGCGCCCCCGACCCCGGCGGGGAACTAGGTCCGAGGCGGACCCGGAATGAAGAAGGGCCGCCCCTCCGGGCGGCCCTTTGCTTTTGCACCGTCAGGATTCCAGCTCGATGTCCCAGTAGAGGTAGTCGAGCCAGCTTTCGTGCAGGTGCCCGGGCGGGAACCTGCGACCGCGATCCTGGAGCTCGTGCATCGAGGGACGCCGCGCGGTGTGGAAGGGGTGCATGCCCGCCTCGCGCGGGGTGCGCCCGCCCTTGGTCAGGTTGCAGGGCGCGCAGGCGGTGACGATGTTCTCCCACGTGGTGCGCCCGCCGCGCGAGCGGGGGATGACGTGGTCGAAGGTCAGGTCCTCGGGCGAGCCGCAGTACTGGCAGCTGAAGCTGTCGCGCAGGAACAGGTTGAAGCGGGTGAAGGCCGGCGGCCGCTCCTGCGGCACGTACTGCTTCAGCGACACCACGCTGGGCAGCTTCATCTCGAAGGACGGCGAGTGGACCACGTGGTCGTAGGTCGAGACCACGTCGACACGGTCGAGGAACACCGCCTTGATCACCTCCTGCCACGGCCAGAGGGACAGCGGATAATAGCTCAAGGGCCGGTAGTCGGCGTTGAGAACGAGAGCCGGCATGCCGGACGGGGGACGGGTCAGGACCTGCATCAGGGCCTCCCGAATCCGGGACCCGAAAGGTCCCTATGGAGCTGGTACGCGGTCGGACTGAAGACGGGCCTCCTTCCTACGCAAATCAGGGAATCGCCATTCATTCCCGGACGCACAGAAAGGATGATCCCAATCGGCGACAGAACCAAGACGAAGCTTGTGAAAGTTCGGTCCCGCCAGCCGCAATGCTCGGAAACCCACCTCCCGCCGTTCATCCCCGCGAAGGCGGGGACCCAAGCTGACTTTCAGAATGCGGCGAGACCGGGCGCTCCATGCCGGCGCCGCTTGGATCCCCGCCTTCGCGGGGAAAGACGGATAGGGGCTGCATACGCTGGCGCACGTCGCTCAGCCGCGCGGCTCCAGGCTGATCTCTCCGCGCCGAACGCCGCCGTAACAGGCCCAGAGAAGGTGCGCCGCCACGCCGCGATAGGGCTTCCAGGCCTCCGCCCGGACATAGGCGGCCTTTTCTGTCGGGCGCGCGTCCTGGCCGTCGGCCCAGCGCATGGCCTCCTGCAGGGCGATGTCGCCGCCCGGAAAGACGTCGATGCGCCCCTCGCAGAACATCAGGAAGGTCTCGGCGGTCCACCGCCCGATCCCCTTGATGGCCACGAGGGCGGCCACGGCCTGCTCGTCGGGCATGGCCTTCAGGGCGTCGAAGTCGCAGGCGCCCGACAGGTGCGCGCCGGCGATCTCGCGCAGGTAACGCACCTTGGGCCGTGACAGGCCAAGGCCTTGCAGGGCCGGGTCGTCCAGCGCCATGACGGCCTGGGGCGTCAGGTCCGGAAGACCCGCCTGCACCCGCGCCCAGATCGCCGCGGCGGCCGCCACCGAGATCTGCTGCTCGACGATCATCCGGGCCAGGCMCGGAAAGCCCCCGGGGCGCAGCCGCCACGCGAAGACAGGCGTCACCGCCTCGAGGCGGGCGAACATCGGGTCGACGGCGGCCAGATGGGCGCGCGCGGCGGCGATCAGGTCGGGCGTGGGCGCAGAGGCGGAAATCACGCCGGCGAGGAAGCCCTCGCCGGGCCGCGCTGGCAATCCGAAACTTGCGGAGGGCGTCTTGCGTCCTTCGAGGCCCGCTGGCGCGGGCGCCTCAGGATGAGGAAGTCAGTGCGACCAGGGTCCTCATCCTGAGGTGCGAGCCGCAGGCGAGCCTCGAAGGACGCAAGGCCTCAGCCGATCGAGACGATCTCGACCTCGCCGCCGGCCACCGTCGCGGTGTCGCCCACGCCCTTGCCCATCAGGGCCCGGGCCAGGGGCGAGACGTAGGACACCGAGCCCTTGGCCGGGTCGGCCTCGTCCTCGCCGACGATGCGGAAGGTCTGGGTGCGGCCGTCCTCGCGGTCGAAGGTCACCGTGTCGCCGAACTGCACGCTGGATCGTCCCGCGTCGCGCTCGACCAGCTGGGCCGTGGCGCGGCGGGCCGACCAGTAGCGCAGGTCGCGCGTGGCGCGGGCCATGGCGGTGCGGTCGTCGGCCACGCCGCCGGCCGCCTGGGCGGCGGCGTAGGCGGCGCGGGCGGCGACGAACTCGGCCTCGATCATCGCCATGCCGTCGGGCGTGACGAGATTGGGATGTTGCGAGATCGGACGATCGGGAAGGTCGGCGGCGAACGCTTCGGCGTCGCCTTCCTTGGTGAAGGCCACGCTCATAGGGGCGCTCGCGAAAAGGAAATCGGCAGGATCATCGGACGGAAACCCGGCATGTCGCGGGTCGTTCCGCCGCCTCGGCTATGACCGAGCGCGGCCCTCAGATCAAGATTGGGGGCAGATCAAGATTGGGGGCGGGCGGGCCACCCCGGCGGCCGCCCCCGGACAAGGCCGGGGCGGCCGCATCGGACATCTTCGTCCTTACAGCGCGATGGCCAGCACGGCGCCGGCGACGCCGACGGCGGCAACCAGGAAGTAACCGATGGCGACGCGGTCGAAGAGGCCTTCGAAGGCTTCGAAGCTACGGTTGGTCATGACACACATCCTTGCAGTTGGTGCGCGCCGACCCCCTCGGCCGGCGTGGCTCAGTGGCGGTCTCTTGATGGCCGATCCATCTGAACAACGCTTAGATAACACGGATCTTATCGACGTCAAGATATCTTTACGCTGTTTGGATGGATTTTCGCTACGTAAGGGATAGAGTGCCCGCCGATGACTCTCGCCCAGCCCGAAGCCCGCCCCTATCACCACGGCGATCTGAGCCGCGCCCTCGTCGAGGCCGCCCGCAGGATCCTGGAGACCGACGGCCCGGCCGCCCTGTCCCTGCGAGCCGTGGCGCGCGAGGCCGGCGTCAGCCCGGCCGCGCCCTACCACCACTTCAAGGACAAGGGCCAACTGCTCGACGCCGTGGCCCACGAGGGCTGGGTGGCGCTCGACGCGGCCCTGATGAAAGCCCGCCAGGAAAGCGACGACGATCGCCGCCGGATGACCAGCCTGGGCGTGGCCTACGTCACCTTCGCGCGCGACAACCCCGCGCTGTATCGCGTGATGTACGACTGCTCACGCGACAAGGACGCCCTTCCCGACCAGATGAAGGAGGAAGGCGCCTACTGCCAGGTGCGCAACACCATCGCCCACGCCGCCGGCGATGGCGTCTCCGAGATCGATCTGGAGCTGGCCACCATCGCGGCCTGGTGCGCGGGCCACGGCCTGGCGGAAATGAGCGGCTTCAAGCAGTTCGAAAGCCTGAAGACCCTGCTCGGCGGCGAAGAGGCCTTCCTCAAGGCCGTGTTCGACCACCTGGGCATGTTCGCCAAGTTCGATCGCGGATGATCTCGCCCCGCGAATGAGCTTCACCACCCGCTTCGCGCCCTCCCCGACCGGCTACCTGCATCGCGGACACGCCTTCTCGGCGCTGACGGCCTTCCAGGCCGCGCGTGAGGCCGGCGGCCGCTTCGTGCTGCGGATCGAGGACATCGACGCCACGCGCAGCCGCCCCGAATACGAGGCGGCGATCCTGGAGGACCTGGCCTGGCTGGGCCTTGCCTGGGAACAGCCCGTCCGCCGGCAGTCCGAGCATCTGGCCGACTACCACGCCGCCATCGAAGCCCTGCGCGAGCGCGGTCTCGTCTATCGCTGCTTCAAGACCCGCAAGGAGCTGGACATCGGCCGCGCCCCGCACGAGCCGGCCGTCCCCTATCGCGGCGCGCCGCTCCCCGCCGACGAGGAAGCCGAGCGCCTCTCGCGCGGCGAGGCCTTCGCCTGGCGGCTGTCGCTGGATGCGGCCCAGACGGCGCTGGGCGGCTTCGCCGACCTGGCCTTCGTCGAGGAGGGCGCCGGCCCGGGCGCCGAGACCGGCCTGGTCGCCGCGCGTCCCGAAACGGCCGGCGACATCGTGCTGGCCCGCAAGGACGTCGGCGTCGCCTATCACCTGGCCGTGGTGCTGGACGACGCCCTGCAGGGGATCACCCACGTGATCCGGGGCGTGGACCTGTTCGAGGCCGCCCACATCCAGCGCCTGCTGCAGGCCCTGCTGGACCTTCCGACGCCGACCTACCATCACCACCGCCTGCTGCTGGGGCCCGACGGCAAGCGCTACGCCAAGCGCGACAAGGCCCAGACCCTGCGCGAACTGCGCGCCGCCGGCGTCACGCCGCGCGACCTGCTGGCGGAGATGGGCCTCTAGTCGGCGCCGCCGACCTGCTCGACCAGCTGGCCCATGGCCCGCAGATATCCGGCGAAGGCGACCCTGCCCGTCTCGGTCAGGCGCACGCGGGTCAGCGGCTTGCGCCCCACGAAGCTCTTGTCGATCGAGACGTAGCCGGCCTCCTCCAGCTTGCGCAGGTGGATGGAAAGATTGCCCTGGGTGACCTCGAGCAGGGTCTTCAGTTCGGTGAAGTCGGCCACCTCGGCGCTGGCCAGATAGGCCACCACCCCCAGCCGCACGCGACCGTGGATGACGTCGTCGAGCCCGCTGATGTCGAACCTTGGCGCCACGGTCGTCTCAGGCGCCCAGGTCCGCGGGCCGGCCCATGGCCTGGCGCATCATGAAGAAGCCGGGCGCGGCCATGAAGGCGAACAGGCCGAAGGTCGCGATCAGCAGATAGAGGCCGGCGCGGTCGACCAGCAGGCCCATGCCCACGCCCGTGGCCAGCCAGCCCAGCGAGACCGCCAGCATCCAGGCGCGCTTGCGCAGGGCGAAGACGGCGTACCAGACCGCACCCTGCAGCACGAACACCACCGCCGGATGGTACAGCCAGTAACGGAAGTCGTGGTTCTTCACGGCCGCGACCGCGAAGACGATGATCAGCGCCAGATTGGCCAGGCCCGCGCCCGCGAAGGCGGCGTTGATCGCCCGATGGGCCACCCCGGCCTTGGGCTTGCGGCGCTCGACCACGATGACGATCGTCATGAGGATCAGGAAGATCACCGTCGGCAGCCAAGCCAGGATCAGGTTGCCCAGCCCGCCCAGCCTCACCAGGCCGTTCTCCTGCGCGACGTAGACCAGGCACTGAACGCCATAGAGCAGGCCCGCCGCGCCATAGAGCGCGCCGCCGGCGACGCCCAGGCCGGCCCGGTCCGCGCCGCCCTCGGCCAGGCCGCGCAGGAAGGCCAGGTCGTCCTGCACCGTCTTCAGCTTGTCGTTCATGGGCGCGGCTCCATCGGCGGCATCATGCAGGGTCACAGGATTCGTCCCAACAGCGGCGTACGGCGCAGGACGATGGTCGAAAGCCAGCTCAGCGCGACCGCGCCGGCGAACACCAGGCCCCCCTTGGCCAGGCCGCCCCAGGCCTGCGGCAGCAGCAGCCAGGCCAGCCACGAGGTGAAGGCGTAGTGCAGCAGGTACATGCCGTAGGCGTTGGCCTGCAGGCTGGCGCCCAGGGTCCCCGTCCGGCGTGCGAAGCGCAGGAAGGTCGACAGGGCGGCGAAGCACAGCGCGGCGCAGGCCAGGGTGAACATCAGGCCGCCGAAGACGTCGAGGAAGGGTCGCGGCGGCGGGTTCGGCGAAAAGGCCACGATCAGGGTCGCCACGCCGCCGATGATCGGCAGGAGCGGCGCCAGCTGCCAGGCCCACCAGCGCTTGGCCAGCTTGCCGCCGGGGTCTGTCAGGCCAAGGCCGACGCCCGCCGCGCCGACGGCGATCCCGGCCAGGAAGTAGACGAGGTAGTGGCCGATGCGAGCCGTCTGGACCGTGAACGGGCCGATCATGGTCCAGTGGCCGAACGGCGTGGTCATCGACAGCGGCAGATAGGCAAGAGTGCTGACCAGCACGAGCCCCCAGAAGAACCGCGCGGGCTTGCGCTCGGCGCCCGCGCCCAGACGCGCCAGCCGATCGAGCAGCCCAGGCGCGATGGCGTAGGCCCCCGCCGCGACGGCGCCGAAGGCCAGCAGCACCCACAGGAACCAGGCGGGACCGGCCGGCCAGAACGGCAGCCTGGTCCAGGCGCCGGCGAAGGCTGCGAGCGACGGCGCGCCGCCCGACTGCAGCCAGGCCGGATAGTAGGCCAGGGGCGCCAGCAGGGCGGCGCTGATCACGAACGGGATCCCCAAGCGCAGGGCCCGCCCCTTCAGGAAGCCGCCCGCGCCCTTGGCCCGCAGGCCGTCGGCGACGAACAGGCCCGAGATGAAGAACATCAGCGACATGAAGAACATGTCGTTGACCAGGGTCAGGATCCCGAACGCCCCCACCCTCTGCGGATCCACGACCGGAAAGGCGGTCCACAGGATCGGCTGGGCGTCGAACGCCTTCGGGGCCGGCGCGTACGGGTGATAGGTCATCGCCATGTGGTGAAAGATCACCAGCAGCGTGACGAAGGCGCGCAGGGCGCCGACCGGAGCGTTGCGACCGTCGCCGACGGCCATCCTTCCTGACTTGTCCGAAGCGCTGAGCGGCGCGTGCATGGGTTGCCTCCCCCCTCCTGTCGAGGTTGGCGGCGACCATGGATCAACTAGTTTGTTTTGTAAACAAGTTAGAGAACGATGTTTTCATGCGGACGTGAGGAGGGTGAGCTTTCCAAGTTCATCATCCCGGCCGAAGAGCCGGGACCTCCCACGTCTGCAGGTTCGTCAGCTGCAGGAAATCCCGGCGCTCCAGCCGGGATGACGATGAAGGGGTCTTGCTCCTAGGCCGCCGCGGCCTTGGCGGCGCGGGCCTGACGCAGCAGGCCGATCGCCCGCAGCGCCATCTCCAGGCGCGAGACGCCGAACAGGCCCACGCCCAGCACCACGAAGCCGTCGGTCAGCAGCACGGCGCTGATGCGCCAGGCCTCGGCTTCGGCCTCGAACACCGTCTTCAGGGCGAAGCGCACGACGAGGATGCCCAGCAGGAACAGGATCGCCGCCGGCGAGGGCCTGGTGTTGAGCTCGTGCGTGTCCGGGTCGATGGCGATCGGGATCAGGCGGCCGCGCCACCAGCCGATCGTCGCGCCCACCGCGAAGATCGCCGCCAGCCACAGCCAGTCGGTTCCGTGCGGCGTGAACTGCATGAACAGGAACACGGTCGCCACGACCATGACCGCCGGCAGGATCCACATGAACTCCAGCTTCAGCCGGCGCTCCTTGCTCATCGAGCGGAAGCGCAGGGCGAAGACGATGGCCACCACCACCGCCGCGACGCCATAGCCGATCAGTTTCTGATTGCCGTGATCCACGACCGATTTCCCCCGAAAACGCGCGGCATCCACTCGCCGCGCCCCCTGCCGCGATGAGCAACCGAAAAGCCATGCCCCGTCAATCGCGGGCGGGCCGGCTCCAGTAGCGATAACGGTAGGCGGTCGCAAAACCGCGCGCCGCGTAGAGGGCGATGGCCGGCGCGTTGGCTTCCTCGACCTGCAGATAGGCAGTCCGCGCCCCCAGCGAGGACGCCTCGGCCAGCAGCGCGTCCAGCACCCGGCGGGCCAGGCCCCGACGGCGGAAGTCCGAATCGGTACGCATGCCGAAGATCCCCACGGCCTTACCGTCGACAGCGCAGGCGCCCAGGGCGGCCGTGCGGCCGTCCAGGACCAGGCGGGCGAAACGGGCCGGCGCGGGGATCCGCCCCAGGGCCTCCAGCCGTTCGCGCGCATCGGCGGCGTTTCCCTTGGCCGAGGCGACCAGCAGGGCCTCGAAGGCCGGGTCGGGATCGGCCGACAGCACCACCTCGGCGTCGGCGCCGCCCACGACCTGTCCGGTCATCAGCAGCGTCTCGCCGTGCGAGGCGTAGCCGCGCCGCTCCAGCCGCTCGGCCAGATCCGCCGGCGCCGTCGCCCCGTCGGTCAGCTTGAAGCGCACCGGCAGGCCGCGGGCGGCGTAGAAGGCCTCGACCGCGTCGATGGCCGCCTCGGGATCTCGGTCCGGCTCGCCCAGCGGCCAGCAAGCGTTGATGCGCAGCGAGAAGCCGTCGGCAGCGTTGAGCCGCCAGCCGCCCAGGCGCTCGCGCTCCCGAGCAGGCCAGGCCGAGTCGGCGATGGGCTCCAGAGTCTCGGGGCTCACTTCTCGGCCAGCAGGGCTTCGACCAGGCCGCGGGCCTCGGGGCTGGACCAGTCGGCCTCGCCGGCGATGCGAGCCCGCTCACGCCCCTGCTTGTCGTAGATGACCGTGGTCGGATAGCCGACGGCGCGCGGCTGCAGGTCGAACGACATCTTGTAGCTCTTGTCGCGGAACGAGACGAGCGGCCGGTTGGCGGCCATCTCGGCCTGGATCAGGTTGACGTCGCTGTCGCGGTCGACGCTGATCGGCAGCACCTTCAGCGGCTGGGCGGCGTAGGCGCCCGCCAGCTTGGCCAGGGTGGGCATCTCCTTCTTGCAGGGCCCGCACCAGGTGGCCCACAGGTTCATGACCACGACCTGGCCCTTGAAGTCGGCCAGGGTGTGGGGCTGGTTGTCCATGTCGGTGAACACGGTGGTCGGCGCGGCGCGCGGCTGGGCCGGCACGTCCAGCTTGGCTAAAGACCCCTTCTTGAATTCCTTGAGGTCAGCGAGCTCTGCGGGTTTGAACGAAGCCTGGGCGATGACGTATAGGACCGCGACGACGCCGACGACCATGACGGCGCCGATCGCCCATTTCAGACCGTCGCGCTTTTGCGGCCCACCCGACTGGACTTCGCTCATATGACCGACAACGCCTCCAAATCGCCCGCCGCGAACGGCCAGGGCCAAGCCATGTGGGGCGGCAGGTTCTCGGCCAAGCCGGCCGAGCTGATGCAGGCGATCAACGTCTCCATCGGCTTCGACAAGCGCCTTTGGGCGCAGGACCTGGCGGGCAGCCGCGCCCACGCGCGGATGTTGATCAGCCAGGGCGTCATTGCAAGCAGCGACGGCGAGGAAATCCTCGAAGGCCTGGCCAGGATCGAGGACGAGCTGACCACCGGGACCTTCCCGTTCCGCGACGAGTACGAAGACATCCACATGAACATCGAGGCGCGGCTGCGCGAGCTGATCGGCCCGACGGCCGGCCGGCTGCACACCGCCCGCTCGCGCAACGACCAGGTGGCCGTCGACTTCCGCCTGTGGGTGCGCGACGCCGCCGACCGTTCGGCCGCCCAGCTCGTGGAGCTCCAGAAAGCCCTGCTGGCCCAGGCCGAGGCCTATGCCGACGCCCTGATGCCGGGCTTCACCCACCTGCAGCCGGCCCAGCCGGTGACCTTCGGCCACCACCTGATGGCCTATGTCGAGATGTTCGGCCGTGACGCCGGCCGCTTCCGCGACGCCCGCGCCCGCATGAACGAGTGCCCGCTGGGCGCGGCGGCCCTGGCCGGTTCGCCCTTCCCGATCGACCGCCACCAGACCGCCGCCTCGCTGGGCTTCGACCGTCCGACCGCCAACTCGCTGGACAGCGTCTCCTCGCGCGATTTCGCGCTGGAAGCCCTGTCGGCCGCCTCGATCACCGCCACGCACCTGTCGCGCCTGGCCGAGGAGATCGTGCTGTGGACGACGCCGATGTTCGGCTTCATCAAGCTGACCGACGCCTTCACGACCGGCAGCTCGATCATGCCGCAGAAGAAGAACCCCGACGCGGCCGAGCTGATCCGCGCCAAGGTCGGCCGGATCCTGGGCAGCCTGACCACCCTGACCGTGGTCATGAAGGGCCTGCCGCTGGCCTATTCGAAGGACATGCAGGAGGACAAGGTCCCGACCTTCGAGGCCTTCGACGCGCTGGAACTGTCCCTGCTGGCCATGGCCGGCATGATCGCCGACCTGACGCCGAACACCGAGAAGATGGCCGCCGCCGCCGGCGCCGGCTTCTCGACCGCCACCGATCTGGCCGACTGGCTGGTGCGCGAACTGAACATGCCTTTCCGTGACGCTCACCACGTGACAGGCTCGGCCGTGAAGGCTGCGGAAACCAAGGGCGTGGATCTGGCCGAGCTGAGCCTGGCCGAGTTCCAGGCCATCGAGCCGCGGATCACCGACGGGGTCTATGCCGTCCTCACCCCGGCCGCCTCGGCGGCCAGCCGCATGAGCTATGGCGGGACCGCCCCCGCCCAGGTGCGCGCCCAGATCGCGCGTTGGAAGGAAACCCTGGCATGATCCGCCCCGCCACGCTGCTCGCCATCGCCGCCCTGGGCCTGACCGGCGCCGCCCTCTCCGCCTGCGGCAAGCAGGCCGAGCTGGAGCGCCCCGCGCCGCTGTGGGGTCCGGAAAAGAAGGCCGCCGAAGCCTCCAAGCGTCGCGAGGCCTCGGCCCAGGCCAACAAGCCGGCCCGCCCCAACGGCGTGCAGGAGAACGTCGACCCGGCGTCCAGCAACCGCACGACCCGCGCGGCCCCGCTGCGCGGCGCGCCGTCCGACCCGTTCGGCGGCCCTTCCGCCGCCGGCTTCCCGTCCTCGACGCCGAACTGACAATCCCTGCGTCCTTCGAGGCCCGCTAACGCGGGCGCCTCAGGATGAGGAGGGTCTGTGCTGAGTTCCTCATCCTGAGGTGCGAGGCGCAGCCGAGCCTCGAAGGACGCACGACCGACACCGAAAGCCCCTTAAGTGAACCACTTCGAATACGGCCCCGAGGGCCTGGCCTGCGAAGGCGTCCCCCTGGCCAAGATCGCGGCCGAGGTCGGCACGCCCGTCTACGTCTACTCCCGCGCCACGCTGGAGCGGCACTTCACGGTGTTCCGCGACGCCCTGGTCGAGGCCGGCGTCGTCGATCCGCTGGTGGCCTATGCGGTGAAGGCCAATTCGAACGTGGCCGTGCTGAAGGTGCTGGGCGACCTGGGCGCCGGCGCCGACACCGTGTCGGAGGGCGAGGTCCGTCGGGCGCTGGCCGCGGGCATCCCCGGCGAACGCATCGTGTTCTCGGGCGTGGGCAAGAAGCGCGAGGAGATCGCCTTCGCGCTGAAGGTCGGCGTCGCCGAGATCAACGTCGAATCCGAGCCGGAGATGGAGCTGATCGCCAGCGTCGCCGCCGCGCTGGGCGTGCGGGCCAAGATCGCCTTCCGGGTCAATCCCGACGTCGCGGCCGGCGGTCACGCCAAGATCGCCACCGGCAAGTCCGAGAACAAGTTCGGCGTCTCGTTCGCCGAGGCCGCGCGCCTCTACGCCAACGCCAGCAACAACGCCGCCCTCGAGCCGATCGGCGTGGCCTGCCACATCGGCAGCCAGATCGTCGACCTGGAGCCGATGCGCGAAGCCTTCACCAAGATGCGGGGCCTGGTCGAAAAGCTGATCGGCGAGGGTCTGTCGGTCGAGCGCCTGGATCTCGGCGGCGGCCTGGGCGTGCCCTATTTCAACCACCCCGAGCCCCCGCCCCCGGCCGCCTTCGCCGCCATGGTGGCGCAGGTGACCAAGGGCCTGCCGGTGAAGCTGGCCTTCGAGCCGGGCCGCGTCATCGCCGCCAACGCCGGGGTGATGGTGTCGGAAGTGATCCACGTCCACGAGCGTCCGGAAGGCCGCAAGTTCCTGGTCATCGACGCGGCCATGAACGACCTGGTGCGTCCGGCCATGTACGACGCCTTCCATGACATCCGCCCCGTTCAGCCCAAGAGCGGCGAGAGCGTCTACGACGTGGTCGGCCCCGTCTGCGAGACCGGCGACACCTTCACACGCGACCGCACCCTGCCGGTGTTCGGCCCCGGCGACCTGGTGGCCTTCATGTCGGCCGGCGCCTACGGCTCGGCGATGGCCAGCGAGTACAACACGCGCCCGCTGATCCCCGAAGTGCTGGTCGACGGCGACCGCTACGCCGTGATCCGCAAGCGCCCGACCTATGACGAGATGCTGGCCCGGGACCTGGTTCCGGACTGGGTGTAGGCCAAAGCGGCGGCGGCAAATTCTTGCGCGCCGCCGCCCTGTCCGCTCACCGCCCGCAAAGTCTCGCCCCCAAACGCCCTTTGGGCTAGAAGCCTCGCCATGTCGCACAACACCTTCGGTCACCTGTTCCGCGTCACCACCTGGGGCGAGAGCCACGGGCCCGCCCTCGGCTGCGTCGTCGACGGCGTGCCGCCGGGCATCCTGCTGACGGCGGAAATGATCCAGGGTTTCCTCGACAAGCGTCGCCCCGGCAACGGCAAGTTCGTGACCCAGCGCCAGGAGCCGGACGCCGTGCGCATCCTGTCGGGGGTGTTCGAGGACGAGCGCACCGGCGGCCAGCGCACGACCGGCACGCCGATCAGCCTGATGATCGAGAACACCGACCAGCGCTCGAAGGACTATGGCGAGATCGCCCAGGCCTTCCGCCCCGGCCACGCCGACTATCCCTACTTCGCCAAGTACGGCGTGCGCGACTATCGCGGCGGCGGCCGCAGTTCGGCCCGCGAGACCGCTGCGCGGGTGGCCGCCGGCGCGGTGGCGCGGCTGGTGATCCCGGGCGTGAGCGTGCGCGCGGCGCTGGTGCAGATCGGTCCGTACAAGATCGACCGGGCCAACTGGGACTGGGCGCAGACGCAGGAAAACCCCTACTGGTCGCCCGACGCGGCGATCATCCCGGTGTGGGAAGAGCACCTGGAGAAGATCCGCAAGGCCGGCTCCTCGACCGGCGCCGTGGTGGAAGTCGAAGCGACCGGCGTGCCGGCCGGCTGGGGCGCGCCGCTGTACGGCAAGCTCGACGCCGAGCTGGCCGCGGGCCTGATGTCGATCAACGCCGCCAAGGGCGTCGAGATCGGCGAGGGCTTCGACAGCGCCGCCCTGACCGGCGAGGACAACGCCGACATGATGCGCCTTGGCCCCAATGGCGAGCCGGAGTTCCTGTCCAACCACGCCGGCGGCGTGCTGGGCGGCCTGTCGACCGGCCAGCCGGTGGTGGCCCGCGTGGCCTTCAAGCCGACCTCGTCGATCCTGATCCCGCGCCAGACCCTCAACGAGGCCGGGCAGGAGATCGACCTGCGCACCAAGGGCCGCCACGACCCCTGCGTGGGCATTCGCGGCGTGCCGGTGGTGGAAGCCATGACCGCCTGCGTGCTGGCCGACGCCTTCCTGCGCCATCGCGCCCAGACCGGCGGCGGCGCGTTCCTGCCGGGCGGCGGCGGCGAGCGGGTCTGAGGACGTTCTTCAGAACGCCCCCCCCCCTGAAGGGGGAGCTGTCGGCGAAGCCGACTTAGGGGGAAAAGATTGCTGTTTCAGCAGCCGCTCCAACCTCACAGGACACTTCCCCCTCCAGCCCTTCGGGCCAACTCCCCCTTCAGGGGGGAGGACGTGGAAGTCCTATCCCCGCCCCTGGCGTTCGCGCCAGTCTTCCGGGCGTGTGATCATCGAGGATCGCAGGAAAGGCGACTGGACGCGGTCGTAGTCGACGATGTCGAGGCCGCCGCAGATGCGGTCGAGCAGTTCGGCGCCGCTGAGATCGGGGACCGGCTCGCCGTGCAGCTCTCGCCACAGCGCCTGGGCCTCCTGTTTGATCATGTCTTCGCGGCGTGGCATCGGTCGGATCTCTGCCTTTCGACAGAGGAAGCGCTGAACATTCGGACTCGTTCCTGACTTTTTTGTTTACAAATATTAAGCAAGCTGCGCCGACGCATTTTCGCCACAAGAACTGGCGGCCAGACGACAGCGTCTTCTGGTCGCGGAGATCGTAAACCTTTGATCGGCTAGAACCCCGTGGACCATCGTTCCACGAGTTCATTTCATGCGCGCTTCCCGCCTGCTTCTCGTTCCCGCCCTGCTGGCGATCGCCGTCGGCGCCCAGGGCTGCCTGGCCGCAGCGGCCGGAAGCGCTGTCGTCGGCGCGACCGGGGCCGTGGTCGGCACGGCCGGCAAGGTCGCCGTCGGAACCGGCAAGGCGATCATCCCCGGCGAAAGCAAGAAGGACCGCGAAAAGCGTGAGTTCCGCGAGTGGAAGAAGGCCCAGCGCGGCCGCTGACCCCTACTCCGCCGCCTGCGGGACCTGGTCGCCCACGGCGACGCCTTGCAGGTAGAGCGACAGCGGCCGGATCTCGTAGGCGCCGGTCGGATTGGCCTCGCCCAGGGCGCGGGCCACGTCGAGGGCTTCGTCCATCGAGGCGCAGTCGACGATGTAGAAGCCCAGCATCGCTTCCTTGGTCTCGGCGTAGGGTCCGTCCATCACCACCGGCGGCTCCTGGCCCTTGACCAGGGTCTTGGCCGAGCCGGTGAAGCCCAGGCGCCCGGCGGGACCCAGCTTGCCCTCGGCGTACAGCCGGTCGTGGACCACCGACAGGTTGGCCATCACCGCCTCGTCCTCGGCCTTGGTCCAGCCCGAGACCAGATCCTGGTCGTTGTAGCAGAGGATGGCGTAGAGCACGGCGGGTCTCCCGGGTCGTTGGTGACGCGAGGGGTATCGTGACCAGCGTTCTCTGGAAAGAGCCCTCAGGCCTCCGGCGGCGACTCTACGACCGTTTCCGACGCCGGCTCCTCGTCGCCCGGCGCCTCTGACGGCGCGGGACGCGGGCGGCCCAGGCGCACGATCTTCTCCTCGGCGGTGCGGACCATGCGGGTCTGGTCGTTGAACTGCAGCAGCTGGGCGCAGACCGGAAAGAAACCGCCCGGCATACGGGTGTCGATACCCTCGCCCAGGCTCATCAGATAGACGCCCGCCGCCTGCAGCTTGCCCATGACCTGCAGCAGGTCGACGATGTGGGCGGCGAAGGCGTGCAGGCTGGGAACCACCAGCAGGTCGCCCGGCTTGGCCGAGGCGATGGCCGCCTCCAGGCCCGGCTTGTGCACGGCCAGGGCATAGCAGGCGTCGTGGTGCAGCGCCTGGCAGCCGGCCGCGCTCAGCTTGTCCGCCAGAGGTCCGTCGAAGGTCGCGCCCCGAACGGGCGGGACCCGGAAGTAGCCGATCATGCGCATGGCGCGTGTGTGGCGAACTCCGCGCCGCCGCGAAAGGGGGCGCGCGGCGAAAGACGGGGATAAGCGAACGCGGCGACGAGGAACCTCCCCCTCTGGGGGAGGTTCCCTTACAGCGTCAGCGCGCAGCTCTCGCCGATGGTCGGGCGCGACAGCACCACGCGCGACAGGCCGGGGAACTGCGGCTTCAGGCGCTCGGCGAAATAGAGGCAGATGCGCTCCAGGGTCGGGCTTTCCAGCCCCGGGCGGTCGTTGAGCAGGCCATGGTCGAGCTCGGTGGCGACGGCCTTGAGCGCGACGTCCAGGCTCTCGAGGTCCGCGACCCACCCGGCAGGCTGCATGACGCCCTTGACGCTGGCCTCGACGCGGAACGAGTGGCCGTGCAGGCGGCGATAGCGGTGATCGCCGGGACCTTGTTCAATGTAGTGGGCCGCATCGAAATGCGCGGCCTTCGTGATCTCGAAGACGGGTTCGGACATGGACTTCTTTTATGACTAGGCCTGGGAGGCTCTAGCGCGCGGTCCTGTCACCAAACCGAGCGCCCTATCCATCAGGGCAGGCCGAGATACTTGTGTGTCTGGACGCTTAAACGCCATTTGGGGTGGGCAAGGCAATAGGCGACGGCCAATTGCGTGTTCCTGTCGCGGTCCGGGCCGTCCATCGGCTGCAGGTAGAAGCGCTCGAAATCCATGTCCGCGAAGCGCTCGGGCATGGCCTTTTCCTGCGGGAAGACCAGCTTCAGCTCCTGGCCCGAGGTCTGCACCACGGGGGCGTCGGCCTTGGGGCTGACGCAGATCCAGTCGATGCCGTCGATGGCCGGCAGGGTGCCGTTGCTCTCCATGGCGATCTGGAAACCGCGCGCGTGAAGCGCCTCGACGATCGCCGCGTCCAGCTGCAGCAGCGGCTCGCCGCCGGTGCAGACCACCAGGCGGTCGTCCGCGCCGCCGGTCCAGGCGGCCTCGACGGCCGCGGCCAGGGCGTCGGCTGTGGCGAACTTGCCGCCGCCCTCGCCGTCGGTGCCGACGAAATCGGTGTCGCAGAAGGTGCAGACGGCCTTGTGGCGGTCCTGCTCGCGGCCGGTCCACAGGTTGCAGCCCGAGAAGCGGCAGAACACGGCCGCCTTGCCCGCCTGGCCGCCCTCGCCCTGCAGGGTGAGGAAGATCTCCTTGACGGAATAGGTCACGGGACCAGCGCCTCGCGCCCGGCCGCGTCCCATTCGGCATAGCCCTTTTCGCGCAGCTCGCAGGCGGGACATTCGCCGCAACCATGGCCCCACGGATGAAGCTCGCCGCGTTCGCCCTGGTAGCAGGTGTGGCTCTCGACCACGATGAGATCGACCAGATCCTCGCCGCCCAACAGCTTGGCCAGGGCCCAGGTCTGGGCCTTGGTCAGGTGCATCAGCGGCGTCTCGACGCGGAAATTGCGGTCCATGCCCAGGTTCATGGCGCTCTGCATGGCGTCCAGCGTGTCGCGGCGGCAGTCGGGATAGCCCGAGAAGTCGGTCTCGCACATGCCGCCGACCAGGGCGTCGATGCCCCGGCGGTCGGCCAGGGCCGCGGCGTAGATCAGGAACACGAGGTTGCGGCCGGGCACGAAGGTCGACGGCAGGCCGCGCTCGGTCATCTCGATGGCGCGGTCGGCGGTCAGGGCCGACTGGGCCACGGCGCCGAAGCTCCGGATGTCGAGCACGTGGTCCTCGCCCAGGCGATCGGCCCAGTGCGGGAAGCGGGCGGCGACCTGGTGACGGACGGCCTGGCGGGCCTCCATCTCGACCGAATGGCGCTGGCCGTAGTCGAAGCCCAGGGTCTCGACGCGAGCATAGCGCTCGAGCGCCCAGGCCAGGCAGACGCTGGAGTCCTGGCCGCCGGAGAACAGCACCAGGGCGGCGCCGGAGGGCGCGGAAGGCGTGAGGGATGCGGACATGCCCGCTCCTCTACACGACCTTGACCCCGGCTGGAACGGCGGCGCATGGACACGCGACGGCCGCCGCGCTCAGCAAACATCGTTTTGCGCTGTACCTTTTACGGGAATGAGCCAAGATACCCGGTGTGGGGGAGCAGATTTCCTCGCTGTATTCAGCATGTCTCCACGCCTGACGTTGCGTCAGGCGATACACCCGTTTTTCTAATTTCTGCGAAAACGCGAACTTTGAACAATAGGGTGACGTTGCGGAAAGTGAAAAGCCGTAACCTATCGCTGTTTACTTACAGCGCCGCCAGTTGACAGCCAAAGAACGCAAGTATGCAATCTCGCAAAGCCGAAGCAGGTCTGCCGGACACCTGCGCGCCGATCTCCGCAATGGAGATACGACAATGAAAACGTGCGGCGACGAGGAAACAACGGGACGCGGATAGGGGCCGCCAACAAGGCGTCATCGCGTCCAGGGAGGGATTTCGAATGACGCAGACCCCGCGCTTGCGGCGCCTCTTGGCCATGGGCGCTTCCGCCGCCGTGCTGACCGCCGTGGCCGCCCCGGCCTTCGCCCAGACTCAGGTTCCGGCCAAGCCGGCCTCCGACAACGTGATCGAGGAACTGGTCGTCACCGCCCAGAAGAAGGAGGAAGCCCTCCAGGACGTGCCGATCGCGGTCTCGGCCTTCAGCCAGGACAGCCTGGAAGCCCAGAAGATCGACGGCGGCCCCAACCTGCAGCAGGCCATTCCGAACGTCAGCTTTGGCAAGAGCAACTTCACCAACAGCTTCAACTTCCAGATCCGCGGCATCGGCTCCAAGGGCGTCGGCGTCTCGGCCGACAGCGGCGTGGGCGTGCACGTCAACAACGCGCCCCTCCAGGCCAGCAACCTGTTCGAGGCCGAGTTCTACGACGTCGAGCGGGTGGAAGTGCTGCGCGGCCCGCAGGGCACGCTGTACGGCCGCAACGCCACCGGCGGCGTCGTCAACATCATCACCGCCAAGCCGTCCGACCGCTTCGAGGCCCTGGGCCGCGCCGAGTACGGCAACTACGACACCAAGAAGCTGCGCGGGATGGTCAACATCCCGATCGTCGAGGAGAAGATGGCCCTGCGCATCGCGGGCGCCCTGGTGCAGCGCGACGGCTTCGTCACCAACACCTTCAACGGCCACAAGGTCGACGACCGCGACCTCTACTCCACCCGCGTCAGCCTGGCGGTGAACCCGAACGAGCGCCTGCGCGTCAACCTGATGTGGGAGCACTTCAAGGAAGATGACAACCGCGCCCGCATCGGCAAGCAGCTGTGCACCAAGGACGACGGCCCGGCCACGGTCGGCGGCGTCGCCACCGGCACGTCGCGCCGCTACCTGACCCAGGGCTGCGCCTCGGCCAGCCTCTACAGCAACGCGGCCTACGGCACGGTCAACACCTCGGGCACGCTGTACGGCGTGCTGGGCAACCTGGTGGGCTTCACCAGCGGCGACCTGAACGCCGGCGACACGGTGACCAAGGACCTGCGCGAGATCGAGACCCGCTTCGACCCGATCTACCGGTCGACCTCGGACGTCTACCAGTTCAACTTCGCCTACGACATCACCGACCAGCTGACCTTCACGTCGCTGAGCTCGATCAGCACGGGCGACATCTATTCCAAGCAGGACTACTTCCGGAACATCTCGCCGGGCACGTTCAACAGCACGGCCCTGACGCCGGGCGGCAACTTCAGCGATCCGCAGACCGGGACGGCCAACACCTTCCTGACCTACGACATCTCGAAATCCAACGCCAAGCAGATCAGCCAGGAATTCCGCCTGCAGTCGGCCTTCGACGGGCCGGTCAACTTCAACATCGGCGGCATCTATTTCGACTACCGCGGGACCACCGACTACTACGTGGTGTCGAACGGCCTGACGATCTCGGCCCTGGCGCTGAACTTCCAGAACACCGGCAATCCGAACTGCAACCCGCTGACCACGGCCAACTGCATCGGCATCGACACCTCGGCCAATCCGACGGGCGAGGGCCACAACTACTATGACAACCGCACGCCCTATCACCTGAAGGCCAYGGCGCTGTTCGGCGAGGTCTACTGGCAGGCCAGCGAAGACCTGAAGTTCACCCTGGGCCTGCGCCAGACCCACGACAAGAAGACCTCGGACAACATCTCGACCGCCCTGCTCGCCCCCGGATACGGCCTGATCACCGGCACGCCGGCGCAGCAGAAGTCGGACTTCAAGGAACTGACCGGTCGCCTGGGCTTCGACTACAAGGCCAACCTGCCGTTCACCGACGAGACCCTGCTCTACGCCTTCTATTCCAAGGGCTACAAGGGCGGCGGCGCCAACCCGCCAGGGGCCATCGGCGTGGCCGGCGTGGCGGCGACCTACCAGCCGGAATTCGTCAACGCCTACGAGATCGGGGCCAAGAACACCCTGCTGGGCGGCAGCCTGCTGCTGAACGCCACGGGCTTCTACTACGACTACCAGGGCTACCAGATCTCGAAGATCGTCAACCGCACCTCGGTCAACGAGAACATCGACGCCAAGGTCTGGGGCGTCGAGCTGGAAACCCTATGGCAGCCGGTCAAGGGCCTGCGCCTGAACGCCAATGTCGGCTACCTCAACACCGAGATCGGCAAGGGCGTCACCTCGATCGACGTCATGAACCGCACCCAGAGCGACCCGGCCCTGACCCTGGTCAAGGCGGCCCGGCCGACCGCGGCCCTGGGCAGCAACTGCGTGCTGACCACCGCCGGCGTGGCCACGATCATCGGGGCGGGCCTGGGCGGCACCCTTCCGCTGGCCTGCGCCGGTCCCGGCACGGGCGCCAGCAGCTACTACAGCAACCTGGCCAACACCCTCTACACCCTGCCCACCGCCTCGGGCGGCGCGGGCCTGACCGCGGCCCAGGCCACGGCGGTCCAGACCATCCTGGCGGCGGCCGGCGGCCCTGCGGCGGGGGCCTCGACCCTGGCCGGGGCGCTGATCTCGCAAGGCTTCACCCCGGCCCAGGCCACCGGCCTCGTCACCGTGGCGCTGACGGCCAATACCCTGGCCAACAGCACCGGCCTCTACAACTACGCCGCCGGGGCTTCGATCGACGGCCGCGCGGCCGACCTGTCGGGCAACGAACTGCCCAACTCGCCGCACTGGACCCTGTCGCTGGGCGCCCAGTACACCTTCGACCTGCCGTCGGGCTGGGCCGCCACCGTGCGCGGCGACTACTACCGCCAGAGCGAGCAGTACGCCCGCATCTACAACACCGAGTACGACCGGCTGAAATCCTGGGAGAACGTCAACCTGACGCTCAAGATCGAGAAGCCGGAGCTTGGCCTGTCGATCGACGCCTATGTGAAGAACCTGCTGAACAAGACGCCGATCACCGACGCCTACACCACCGACGACACCTCGGGCCTGTTCACCAATGTCTACACGCTGGAACCGCGCCTCTACGGGGTCAGCCTGACCAAGACCTGGTGAACCTGATCGGGCCGGATCGGCTCGAGAAGGGGGGCGGCGGATGCAAATCCGCCGCCCCTTTTGCTTTCAGCGCTGTGACTTAACGACTCTGCAAGGCCAAGTCGTCCAAGCTGTGAATTCCCCGACGCCCAGCCCCCGGCCGCATGGAAACGCTCGCCCGCCTCATCGATCGCCGCGATCCGGTCGACCCAAGCATCACCTGCAGGATGGTGCTGGAGATCTTCGCGAGCGAACCGGCCCTCGCCGCCCTGGCGGTGACGCAGGACGGCGCGCCGATCGGCCTTGTCTATCGCGACGTCTTCGTCGGCCAGATGCTGGTCGCGGCCGAGCACCTGAACGAACGCCCCGTCTCGGAGATCATGGACCCCGACCCGCGCAGCGTGCGCGTGTCTATGGAGCCCGGCGTCTTCGTCGACGCCCTGGCCCAGAGCGCCACTCCCGTCTTCCGCACCGCCTTCGTCGCCGTCGATGACGAAGGCTTCTACGCCGGCGTCGGCGGCCTGGCCTCGCTGCTGGCCTCGCACCGCCGCAAGCAGCGCGAAGCCCGCGAGGCGATGGGCCTGGTCGAGCGCATGGCGCACGACATCGGCCTGCACCTGGACGGCGTCCAGGCCTTCACCGACCGGCTGGAACAGCAGCGGCTGGCGCCCGACGCGGCCGCCTGCGTGCGCGCCATCAGCGACACCAGCCGCGACATGAGCGAGATCCTCGGCCGGGCCATGGACCTGCACCGCGCCGCCACCGGCGGCCTGGCGCTGTCGCCCGAACCGACCCGCCTGCGCGACCTGGCCGACGCGGTCGAGGCCCGCTGGGCGCCGCGCGCCGCCGAGGGCGGCTCGACCCTTCTGTTCTCCTACGACGGCGATCCCGAGGCCGCGGCCCTGGTCGATCCCTCGCGCCTGCTGCAGGTGTTCGACGCGCTGATCGACGGCGCCCTGGCCCACGGCCGCGGCGTCATCGAAGCCAGCCTGCGGGCCCGCCTCGACGACGGTAGCCTGCGCCTGGAAGGCGACGTGCGCGACAACGCCGCCTCGGTCACTGCCGAGGAACGCCTGGCCCGCGTGTTCGACCCGCTGGGCGAAGGCCGCATGGACGACCGGGCCGAGATGGCTCTGGGCGTCGGCATGGCCCTGGCTCACCGTGTGCTGCGCGAGATGGGCGGCCAGGTGCGCGCCGAGCCCAACCGCGGCGCGGGCCTGACCCTGCGCTTCGCCCTCACCGCCCCGGCCGCGCAGGTCGAAACCGTCCAGGACGAGGACATCAGCGT
Source organism: Caulobacter sp. 10L414 (assembly GCF_056395525.1). Lineage (NCBI taxonomy): Bacteria > Pseudomonadati > Pseudomonadota > Alphaproteobacteria > Caulobacterales > Caulobacteraceae > Caulobacter > Caulobacter sp. 10L414. The sequence goes on along the minus strand of NZ_JBFTJR010000019.1, from coordinate 40,402 downwards.
CTCGGCGCGCCCGGCCCACATCCTGATCGTCGACGACAACGCCACCAACCGCATGGTCGCCGAGGCGCTGTGCGAGATGTTCGACTGCACCTCCGAGCAGGTCGCCGACGGCGTCGAGGCCGTCGAGGCCGCCCGCACGGGCCGCTTCGACCTGATCCTGATGGACATCAAGATGCCGCGCATGGACGGGGTGGCCGCCACCCGCGCCATCCGCGAACTGTCCGGCCCGGCCGGCGCGGCGCCGATCGTCGCCCTGACCGCCAACGCCGGCCCCGAGGACGTCGCCGTCTACCTGGCCGCCGGCATGCAGGACGTGGTCGAAAAGCCGATCAAGCCCGAGCGCCTGGCCATCGTGCTGAGCGCCCTGCTGGGCGGCGAGGACGAGCAGGAAGCCGCCTGAGCGGCCCATCCGGTCAGTATACGATCGCCTCAACTTTTGCGAAAGCACGACTACGGGAAGTTGTCTCTAGTGTTGCCTTGAGTAAAGCCCGCGACACATCGACGCCGCTACTGGCGCTATCGCCAGGGTAGCTCTAAGTTGATGAGGGAGCGGGAGACGATAGCCTCGTGTTGAATTCGGCCGAACAGCAGGCTTGGGAGTTCCTGAGTAAGGCGCCGCATTATGATGCGCCGGCCGATGTCGAAGCGCATTTCGGGCGCGCCCTGTCCGCCTTCGGCTACGACCGCTTCGCCGCCACCCTGGTCAACGCCGAGCGCTACGGCAAGGAGCCGCCGGCCCTGTCGCGCCAGGACTTCGAGGCCTGGGACGCGCGCTACTGGGGCGAGCGTCACGTCGTCCACGACCCCTGCGTCAAGCTGCTGCTGAAATCCAGCAAGTCCTTCGCCTGGTCCGACGCCAAGCCCCTGGGCGACCAGCGCGCCCAGGCCATGTGGGGCGAGGCCTCCGAGTTCGGCATGAACGACGGCTATGTGGTGCGGGTGTTCGGCCCGGCCGGCCACGAGGTGCTGATCCGCATGTCGACGGCCGCGCCCGACACCGACCCGGCCAACCGAGCCGTGGTCGAGAGCCTGGCCACGGTGTTCGGCACCATCATGCTCAAGCACTGGGAAATGCAGGACGACAAGCCTGACTACGGCGTGATCTCCGAGCGCCAGGCCGAATGCCTGTACTGGGCCAGCCGCGGCAAGACCGACTGGGAGATCGGCGCGATCCTCGAGCTGTCGCCCCGCACCGTCCACCACCACATCGAAGCCGCCAAGAAGCGCCTGGGCGTGGTCAAGCGGCAGGAAGCGGTGATGAAGGCCGGCGAGCTGGGCCTGCTGAAGGCCGGCTGAGCGCCTACGCGCGCAAGGCTGGAGTATGAAATTTCACAACCTTGAATGCGTGTCGATCATCTGTTAGATATTCGACATATCGCTTGGCGCGTGCGTCGCGTTGCCTGGCGAAGCCCTTTTGCGCCAAGGTGTGCGTCAGCGCACAGAAGCGCCCCCTCCACTCATTGGTAATGGCCGCACGGACTGGGGCGGCGCGTCGCATAGGCCGTTTGGCCTATCGGCGATTGGGCGGATCATGCCGCCTAATGCGGGCTGTCCAGAACGGGGGACAGCCATGATCCACATCATCACCTGCGAGAACCGCCACCTCTACGGGCCCCAGCTGTGGGCCATGCACGAGGAACGCCGCAAGCAGTGCGTCGAGAAGAACGGCTGGGTCGACCTGGTCGTGCTCGACGGCGGGGAGGTCGACGACTACGACGACTCCCGCGCCATCTACCTGCTGGGCTTCGATGAAGACATGCAGCTGGAGGTCGGCCTGCGCCTGCGGCCCACCGACGACCGCTGCATGCTGGCCGACAAGTTCGCCCACCTGATCGCTCCCGGCGAGACGCCCAAGAAGGGCTGCGACGTCTGGGAAGCCAGCCGCCTGTTCACGACCGAGGCCTATCGCGCCAAGAAGGGTCCGGGTCGGGGGACCCGGGTGTTCGAGGCCTGGGCCGCGGCCATGGAGCTGGCGCTGGTCAACAACGTGACCCGCTTCGTGGGCATGATCGACATGGCGCTCTACCCCGGCATCATGAACTCGCCGATCGACACGCGCCTGGTCGGYCTGCCGCGCCCCTACGAGTTCGGCGTCGTCGCCGGCTCGGAAATTCTCCTGTCGAAAGAATTGCTTCAWCGGGTCCGCGAATCGATCGCCATCGAATCGACGGTCGGCTATCACGTCGACGAACTCGACCTGCGGGCCTTCGGCGATCTCGCCGCCGTGCAGCGTCAGGTGCTGCGGGCGATGACGCCCCAGATTCTTCCGGGTTCGGAGCGTGACGAAACCCTTTCCGCCGAAGCGCTGTACCGCTTGCACGACGCCAGCGGCCAGGCTCGACGGATCTGGAACGATCGCGGCCAGAAATCGGAGTTTCAGCTTAACGCTTAGGCGGAGCTCAAGCTCCACCTCAGCGACGTAGCGCCGCACCTGCCCTAGCTCGGCTATCGCCAACGTCCCGGTCGTGTCATTTTACACAAACAACCGTTGGAGGCGAAAAAGTTGAGTGAAGAAACCGAAGGCCGGCGACCCAACCCGGTCGATCTGCACGTCGGCGGTCGAGTCCGTATGCGTCGCAAGCTGTTGGGCGTGAGCCAGGAGCAACTGGCCGATTCCCTGGGCCTGACGTTCCAGCAGGTCCAAAAGTACGAGCGTGGCGCCAACCGCGTCAGCGCTTCGAAACTGTACGAGATCGCCCGCACCCTTCAGGTGCCGGTCTCCTTCTTCTTCGACGGCCTGGCCGACCCGATGAGCGGCGCCGAAGAGGATGAAGTCGGTCACCACGCCGAACGCGTCGTCCAGGAATTCCTGACCACGCCGGAAGGCCTGGAACTGGCCGAAGTGTTCCCGAAGATCAACCGCGGCCGCGTCCGCCGCCAGGTGCTGGATCTCGTCCGCGCCATGGCCGAGGAAGCCGCCCGCGCCGACGCCTGATCTTCGCGATCACCGAGTAAAAGCTTAGAAGAGCCTCGCCTCCCCCAGGCGAGGCTTTTTCTATGGGACATGCTCAGCCGGTGCTGGCGCGGCTCTGCGCCGCCAGCCAGATCCGCTTGGCCGTCTGCAGGCTGGCCGGCGCCAGGCCGCGCAGGTCATGGCTGCGCAGGAAGGTCAGGCCCAGTTCGCGATCCTTGCGCCAGGCCACCTTCACGTCGTGGGCGAAGCCCCCGACCAGGTCGATCAGTTGCACGTTGGCCGGCGGGGTCGATCCCGACAGCATCAGGACGCGGGCGCCGCCGTCGGACACGTCCTTGATCACGCAGTCCCAGGCGAAGGCGCCGCACAGCACCTTGCCCGACCTGTTGGTGTTCAGGCGCGGCGAAGCGCGGCGATCGTCCCCCGAGCCTGAATCAAACCTCGACATGACCTCAACAACGCATGGCGCGGTTAATCGGTCGTCGGCTTAGACGGTTTTTCCGCCGTTTACCTAAGCTTGGCCGTGGACGGTTCGGGGGACGGATCAGGCCGCGTCGCGTCCCGGCTCGGGACGCCAGCCATTGCTCAGCAGGTCCAGCGCCATCAGGTGCGCCAGTTCCAGCACCTGGCCCTCCAGGCTGTCGAGCAACTCCAGGCGGCGCGCCGGCGACGGGGTATGGGCGTAGAGGGCGCACAGCACGTGCAGGCGGGCGCGGATGCTGGGCGGCTGGAAGGTCGAGTGCAGCACCGACGGCGTGGCGAGTTCGGCGTCGGAGACCCCGCGGCGGCCGAACGGCCCGGCGGGCGCGTCCTCGGGCGCATCCCCCAGACCCGGCCACGACTGCCCCTGCCCTTGCGACTGGACCGGTCCCTGCTGCGACGACTTCCTGGACATGACTGAACTACGCTTTCCTTCCTCGAGGTACGAAATCATCAGGCCACCAGGGCCGGGGCGCCGCAGCGCATGCCGTTGGCGCGCACGTCGGCCTCGCCCAGGCCCACGCCGACCAGCGCGGTCAGGCGGTTGATCGCCACGTCCAGCGGCGCGGCGGCGGCCGAAAGCACGGGCTTCAGGGCGGCCAGGATCGAAGACTCGCCCAGGCCCAGCTGCAGGCCCAGCAGGTTCACGTCCAGCGACAGGTTGCCGACCAGGGTGGCCACGGTGGTCGAGACCAGGTCGTTGGTCTTCACGGTCTTGACCGTGCCGGCCTTCACGTCGGCGCTGCTGAACACCACGTTGCGGAACGTCGCCCCGCCCAGGTCGACCTTGGACGAGCCGTCCACCGTGAACAGCGGCGCCTGGACGATGCGGCCCTTGGTCGGGGTCAGGCCGACCTTGAAGTTCGACAGCTTGCTAGTGTCGACTTGGCCGATGGTCAGCGAGCCGACGCTGGGCTTGACCGCCAGGGTGGTCGTGCGGCCCTTGCAGTCCAGCGCGGCCAGCTTGGCCTCGCCCGAGGCCAGCTCGACCAGCAGCGGCACCTTGACCTGCGCCACGCCGCCCAGGATGCCCGAGCCCAGCAGCTTGGCCTCGACATAGAGGCGCGTCTGGGCGGTGCGGATGACCACCGACTTGTCCTGGGTGACGGTCATGTAGGGCGAGTTGTTCATCGGCTCGCCGATGGCCAGCCAGGCGTCGACGTCGGCCAGGCCCGGAACGGCGGTCCCCAGATCGAGCTGCACCTGCCGCGCGCCGTTGCTGAGCATCAGCATGGCGTTGGCCAGCTGCATGGCGTCGGTGCCGATCCCGGCGCTGGAGCCGCCGGCCACGTGGTCCTGGCCGCCATAGGGGCCAAGGTCGACCAGGGTGCTGAGCTTGACGCTCTCGCTCGAGGCGGTGGCCGAGGCCAGCACGGTGGCGGCGCTGGCCGCGCGGCTGTCGCCGGCGGCGTTCAGCACGTCGGCCAGCACCGACAGGGCCTTGCCGGTCTTCACGTTGGTGGCCAGCAGGTCGTCATAGCTGGCGGCGTTGATCCCCAGCTTGGTGTCGAGCGCGTCGAGATAGTCGAACAGGTCGACATCGGCCTGGACCAGGGCGTCGTAGTCCATCACCGACAGGCTGACCTTGCTGCCGGTCAGGCCGGTCAGCAGGGCGTTGGCGACCCCGGCGTCCAGGCTAGCCAGACGCGTGCCGATCGAGAAGCTGGCCAGGTCGGCGCGCGTGGCGGTCGCCTCGCGCCGGATCGGGATCGACTTCTTGCCCAGCAGGGCCTGGGCGAAGAAGAGGTTGGCCTCGCCTTCCAGCGTGACCCGGGCGGCGTCCGGCTCGGCCTCGCTGGGCTGGAAGCGCTGGCTGGGTCCGCCCTTGGCGCGGGGATCATAGCGGCCCCGGGCGACGCTGGCCTTCGTGGTTCCGCCGATCGGGTTGACCTCGACCGTGGCGTTGGCGGCGGCCTGGGCGCGGGCGATGTCGCCGGCGGCGGCCAGCGCCGCCAGGTCGGCCACGCCCTGCAGGCGGCGCGATTGCAGATAGACCGAGCCCAGGTCGACGGCCATGGCGGCCAGGCCGACACCCCCGGTCAGGGCGGCCGCGGCGATGATCGCCACGCCGCCGTCCTGGTTGCGAAGCCAATGACGCATCATTCAGTAGCCTCCCAGGCGAACCGAGGCCTGGCGCGTGATCATGCTCGACGGCATCGGCGCGATCTTGTCGAAGGCGAAGACGACGGTCTTGGAGGCGTCGTAGGAAACCGACACCACGGTGCGGTCGGGACGCTCGGTGACGGTGGTCTTCACCAGGGCGCTGTCGAGGCCGGCATAGTCGGCGGCGCCCTCGGCCGCGGCGGCCTTGGCCAGCGTGGCGCGCTCGGCCCCCGTCAGCCCGGCCACGGCCGCCCGCGCGGCGTCGTTGGCGACCTGCTGCACCGAGTGAGCCATCCAGAAGTATGACCCCCAGCCGAGCATCCCCACCACCAGGATGATGAGCATCGGACACACGAGGGCGAACTCGACCAGGGCGGTGCCCGCCCGATCCGCGCCAAACCTCTGGAAGAACTGCTGCTTGTCCATGGTCGCCTCCGCACATCCTCTCGGTTGCGCCCTGAGCGTAAGTCGACCTTGGCTGTCAGCGAGTTCTCACGGAAAATCCGCGTTATTTGAAGTTCGCGTAGTTGAGAACTTGGCCGTACTGCGACGTTGTGCCGCTGGGATAACACCGTTGTCCCCAGACTCGCGTGGCGGTAACTTTAAGTGGCAACCAACCAACCATTCCGAGAGTTTGTTTCGGCGATTGCGGAGCGTCCGGATTTTGCGTGGATCTGGAGAGGGTGACATGAAGTCGCGCGACATCGCACCGGCCAGGGTGACCGCCGGGGAAATCAGCAGAAATTTCGGCCAGTGGCAGGATGTGGCCCTGTCCGGACCGGTGATCGTGACTCACCACGGGCGACCGCGCGTGGTGATGATCTCGGCCGAGCACTACGCCGCGGCCGGCCTGGCCGAGGGCCCGGCGGGCTTCGACAACGACTCCGCCCTGCAGACGGCGGAGACGGCCCGCTCGGCCATACTGGGCCACCTCAACGAGGCGTTCGTGGCGCTGGATCCCGACCTACGGATCACCGCCGTCAACGCCGTGTTCGAGGACCTGAAGGGCGCCAGCGCCGCCCAGCTGGTCGGACTGGCTTGGACGGAGGTGTTCAGCGCCCCCGTGCAGGCCCTGATCGGCGAGCAGTTCCGCCGCGTGCTGCGCACGGGCGAGACGCTGGAGTTCGAGTCGGAATCGACCGTGCAGTCGGGTCGCTGCTTCGGGGTGCGGGTGTTCCCCTACCCCGGCGGCGTGGCCGCCCTGTTCGTCAACCGCACCGAGGAACGCGACCTGCGCGCGCGCCTCGACCGCGCCGCGGCGCTGGAGACGGCCCTGTCGGTGCTGCCCGGCGTGGCCACGGCCAGGCTCAACATTCGCGGGGTGCTGGCCTCGATGGACGCCGACTTCCTGCGGCTGACCGGCTTCTCCGAGGCCGAGCTGCGCGACTGCCGGCTCAGCGACATCGTCCGCCCGGCCGAGCGCCGCGCCCTGACCCAGGCCGTCGAGCACGCCCTGCAGGGCGACGCCCCCGGCCGCCTGCCCGTGACCCTGCTGGTCAAGGACGGGGCCGAGCGAACGGTCGAACTGGCCCTGGCCACGGTGCGCCGCGACGGCGTTCCCGAGGGGGTGCTGGCGGTGCTGTCGGCCTGATCGGCCGGAACGAACTTGACCGAACGGAACATTCGCGCGGCCGTCGCGGCCTAAGCGCTTGTTTTTTCGACGCCCGCGAGGCAAAGCCAAAACGTTGATTTTCGTATACGGAAATGACGTCATGGCGCCCCCGCCTCCTCCGCACCCGATCGACCGGCATGTCGGCGCGATGATCCGCGCCCATCGCCGCGCGGCCGGCGTCTCGCAGGAGGAACTGGGGGCGGCTCTGGGCCTGACCTTTCAGCAGATCCAGAAGTACGAGACCGGCGAGAACCGGATCAGCGCCTCCAAGCTGGTCGAGGTGTCACGGGCGCTGTCGCTGCCGGTCGGCGCGCTGTTCGAGGGCGTCGACGTCGTGGCCGGCGGCGGCGAAAGCCTGATCGCCCGCTTCATGAGCCTCCGCGAGGCCACGCCGTTCATGGAAGCCGCCGTCACCCTGCCCGAGCCGGTGCGCAACGAGCTCTTCCGCCTGGCGACGGTGTACGCGACCGAAGACAAGGCGGCGAGCTGAGCGCGTTGTGGACGGCTTTCCCGTTCACCAAGTCGCTTGGCTCAACCTTAAGCACGACGGAAGCACGAAAACTCACCCTCAAGGAGAGAATCATCGTGCAACCTACAGAAGCCAAGATCGTCACCGCCAAGCAGATCGACGACTGGGCCAAGTTGCTTTTCGACGCGCTGTCGCGAATTGCGCTACTTTCCGCGCTCGCTGTTCTAGCGAACGGATACGACCAGCTTTGGCTGAAGCTCGTCGTAGGGGCATCCGCCCTCTGCTTGGCCTACTGGATTGTTGGCACGCTCCTGGCGCGCTTCGCGGAGTTCGCCAAGCTTACCGGACCGCACGCGGCGACGATGTCGCTGCGCCAACGGATCAAGGTGCTGGTGATTGCGATTCCCGTCTTCGCCGTCACGCTTCTGGCGTCGTGGGGCTCAGTCGAAGCAGTAATCAGGATAAGCAAAGTCCAATACGACAAACAGTTCGCTTCGCCGATCTCAAGCACACTGACCCCACCCGTCACTGACAAGCGGATTAAGTCGAATTAGTGGGAGGAAGCGATGCAAGGTTCCTCAGGAACCTGAACCGTTGGTGGCTGGGGGCGGGATCGAACCGCCGACCTGTGGGTTATGAATCCACCGCTCTAACCATCTGAGCTACCCAGCCGCCGAAGCGGAGCGGGCTTATAAGCGCAAACCGGGGCGGGCTTCAAGCCCGGTTTGCGATCTCATCCACAACTGCGCTCAAACGCCTGGCCAGGCTGTCGGGACCATAGTCGGCCAGCACCGCCTCGCGGGCCTTGCGGCCCAGGGCGGCCGAGGCGGCCGGATCGGCGATCAGGGCGGCCAGGGCGTCGGCCAGGGCTACCGGATCGCCCGGCGCGGTCAGGCGGCCGCTGACGCCTTCAAGGATCATTTCGTCCGGACCGGGAATGGCGCTGGCCGCGACGGGCAGGCCCACGGCCATGGCCTCCAGCAGCACCAGCGGGAACCCCTCCTGGTAGGACGGGAAGGCGAAGACGTCTCCCGTGGCCAGGAAGGCCGAGGCGTCGCGCCAGCCCACGAGGCGCACACGCTCGCCAAGGCCATGCTCGCCGATCAGCCCTTCGAGCCTGCCGCGCTCGTCGCCCTCGCCGGCGATCTCGACCTCGAACGACAGGCCCCGGTCACGCAGCAGAGCCGCGGCGGCGACCAGCACGTCGAAGCCCTTCTTGGGGTGCAGGCGGCCGGCGGCGACGATGCGCGGCGGCCGGCCGGCGTCGGCGAACGGCTGGGCCAGCACGGCGGGGATCTTCACGGCGTTGGGCACGAAGTGCACGCGGCTCGCCGGGATCCCGCGCTCGATCGCCAGGTCGGCCAGATGCCGGCCCACGCAGATGTAATCGGTGCGCGTGGTCTCGACCTCGAACACCGGCTTATGCACGCAGATGGCCAGGCGCGCCTGCTTCGGCGCGGCCTTCTCGAACAGGCGGGCCGGGCGCTGGCCGTGGCTGAGGATGATGGTCGGCTGGACAGCCTTCACGATCCTGCGGGCCGCGCCCAGGGTGATCGGATCCCAGTCGGTATGGGCCGGCATCGACAGCAGCGGCGAGCTGCGGCCGGCCTGGGCCTTGGCCACCGCGCCTCCCGACCGGACCACGCCGGCGCAGATCCCGCCCCGACGCGCGGCCCAGGTCTCCAGGATCGGCTGATAGTCGAGAAACACCTGCTCCAGGCCGCCCAGACCCTTGCCAAGCATGGCGTGCAGGATGGCGGTCAAGGCAGGCTCCGGGGTCGGCGGGAAAGGCCGGGAAGCTTCCCCGCGCCGCCCCTCCTGTCAATGCGCCGAAAGAAATGGGGCCCCGCCTCTCGCCCGCCGGAGGAAAAGACGTCTATGGTCGCCCCATGCGTTCTTCCCTGATCTTCGCCGCCTCCGCCCTGCTCGCCATCGCCGCCTGCGGCCCCGGCGAGGCCCAAGACAGCAGCGCCCCGGCCGTGGCCGCCGACGGCGGTCCGGTCGAGACCCGCACCGCCAACGCCCCCGACCAGAAGCCCGCCTTCGCCGGCCAGACGCGCGCGCCGCTGAAGGCCGCCGGCGTCGACTACCAGGTGCAGGTGGTGGCCAAGGGCCTGGACCATCCGTGGGCCATCGCCTTCCTGCCCGACGGTTCGGCCCTGGTGACCGAACGCGCCGGCCGCCTGCGCATCCTGGCCAAGGACGGCAAGCTGTCGCCCGCCGTCGCCGGCCTTCCGGCGGTGGACGCCAACGGCCAGGGCGGCCTGCTGGGCCTGGCGATCGATCCGCACTACGCCAACAACGGCCTCGTCTACTGGAGCTACGCCGAGCCCCGCGACGGCGGCAACGGCACGGCGGTGGCGCGCGGCAAGCTGGTCCCTGGCGCGACGCCCAAGCTGGAGAACGTGCAGGTCATCTGGCGCCAGACGCCGACGCTGGCCTCGTCGCTGCACTTCGGCGGACGGCTGGTGTTCGCCCGTGACGGCAACCTGTTCGTCACCACCGGCGAGCGCTCGATCATCGAAGGCCGCATGCAGGCCCAGCGCCTCGACGGCACGCTGGGCAAGGTGGTGCGGATCAAACCGGACGGCTCGATCCCCGCCGACAATCCCTATGTCGGCCAGGCCGGCGCCAAGCCCGAGATCTGGTCGATCGGCCACCGCAACCTGCAGGCCGCCGCCATCAACCCCAAGACCGGCGAACTGTGGACGGTCGAGCACGGCGCCAAGGGCGGCGACGAGCTGAACATCCCCCGCGCCGGCAAGAACTACGGCTGGCCGTCGATCACCTATGGCGAGGAATATTCCGGCAAGCCGATCGGCGACGGGATCACCGCCAAGGAAGGCCTGGAGCAGCCGATCTACTACTGGGATCCGGTGATCGCGCCCTCGGGCATGGCCTTCTACCAGGCCGACCTGTTCCCCGCCTGGAAGGGCAGCCTGCTGGTCGGCGCGCTGAAGGAGCACCACATCGCCCGCCTGACGCTGGACGGCGACAAGGTGGTCGGCGAAGAGCGCATCGCCGTCGACTTCGGCGAACGCATCCGGGACGTCGTGGTCGGCCCGGACGGCGCCGTCTGGGCGGTGACCGACGAGGACGACGGCAAGGTGATCCGGATCGCCCCGAAGGGCTGAGGCCCGACCCCTAGTCCACCTCGCGGCGGGCGCGCCAGGCCTTGCGCGCCTCCGACGGCTTGCCCTTGACCAGGGCTCCGGCCGCGAGCCCGGCCAGGAACGAGGCGGTCGGGTGGGCCAGGATGATGTCTGCCACGCGCTCCTCGATGGGGGCCTTGCGCTCCTTGGCCTGCTGGTTGGACTGGGCCAGCGCCCAGATCGCCACCACCGCCGCGGCGATCGCCGCCACGATCGCGTGGGCCCAGGCCGCGCCGACCAGCGAGGCCAGGAAGGCGAACACCGCCATGGCCCCCGAGATCGCCGCGATCGCCGCGGCCATGACCAAGCCAGCGCCCCGCACCAGGCGCGAAGTCAGCCTGTCGATGAAATCGTCCACCATCGCCCTCTCCGTCGAACAGCCTTCCAGGCTAACGCACGAGGGCGGGTTTGGTGTCAGCCAGCCGACTCAAGCCGGTCGGCGACGGCCTCGCCGATGGCCAGCGAACTGGTCAGGCCCGGGCTCTCGATGCCGAACAGCGCCACCAGCCCCGGAAGGCCATGCGTGTCGGCGCCGCGCAGTTGGAAGTCGGGCTGGGGCTCGTCGGGACCGTGGATCTTGGGGCGTACGCCGGCGTAGTCGGGGCTGAGCGCGCCGTCGGGCAGCCCCGGCCAGAACTTGCGGATATAGGCGGCGAAGGCCTTCGCCCTGTCTGGATCCACCGAGTAGTCCGGCTCTGGCACGTATTCGAGATCGGGCCCGAACACCGCCTGGCCGCCCATGTCGTTGCGGTAGTGGGTGCCCAGCGCCCCGTGGATCGGCGGCGGATAGACGAGGCGCTGGAACGGCGCCTTGCCGGTCAGCCGGAAATAGACCCCCTTGCCGTAGTGGGCGGCGGGGATCTGGTCCCGCGGAAAGCCCTCGATGCTCGCCGCCACGCCCTGCGCCGACAGGCCCGGCGCGGTGACCAGCAGGCGGCAGGTCAGGGTCGTCGGCTCGGCGCCGCCGGCTCGAACCGAAAAGCCGCCGCCCTCCAGCGGGCTCGCGCCCTCGAAGGGGGTGGAGACCACCACCGCCCCGCCGGCGGCCTCGATCTCGCCGTGCAGGGCCAGCATGTAGTCGTGGCTGGCGAAGACGCCGCTTTCCGGCGACAGCAGGGCGGCGTGGGCGTTAAGACCGGGCTCCAGGGCCTGGGCCTGCGCGCCCGTCAGGCGCTCCATGCCCTCGACGTCGTTGGCCAGGGCCTGGTCCCAGATGGCGTCGAGCCGGGCGATCTCATCGTCGCTGGTGGCCACCACCAGCTTGCCGCACTTCTTGTAGGCGACGTTGTGGGCGTCGAGGAATTCATAGAGCCGCCGCCGCCCCTGCACGCAAAGCCGGGCCTTCAGCGAGCCGGTCGGATAGTAGAGCCCGCCGTGGATCACCTCGGAATTGCGCGACGACACGCCCTGGCCGATGTGGCTCTCGGCCTCCAGCACCGCCACGACCAGGCCTCGCCGCGACAGGGCGTAGCCGCAGGCCAGCCCCACGGCGCCCGCGCCCACCACGACGGCGTCGAAATCGAAGTCTGGGGTCATTTCAAGGTCGCCGAGTGTTCGATGGAACGGATGATCACCAGATCGCGCTGGGCTCGACGCGTCAGGAGGTAAGGCCGGCTCACTCGTCGGAAGCCGCGGCTCGCGCTTTCAGATCCGCAAGCATTTCGGCCAGGAACTGGCCGCCATCGACACATTCAGCCGGGTCGACAGCCTCTTGCTCCAGTTCCTGCAGCAGGGCCTCGAGCTTGTCCGAACCGCCGACAATGTCGGCGGCGCGACGATAGTTGAGTTCCGCCAGTTCGGCGGCGACCCCCTCGTCCAACGATGCAAACTCACCGCGCTCCACCCGCACCAAGAGGTCGGCCGCATCCTCTGCGCTCAAGGTGACCGTCACCTGGTCTGGATGTCGAACCGGCTTGTTCATGGACCTCAGCCTAGCACGAACCCGCCTGCCGGCCAGCGCCGACGGCCGCTCGATCGCCGCCTGCGTGAAGGCGTTGAGTCTCCCTCGTAACTTGGCCATAACGACCCAGGGGGTATTTGATCATGATTTCAACCGCACGTTTTCTGGTCCTGATCGTCAGCCTCGCCCTCGCCGGCTCCGCCACGGCCCAGCCCCCCTCGCCCGGGCGCGAAATCGTCGACGGCGTCGTCTGGAAGAGCAAACCCAACGCCAACGACATGGCCAACTACTATCCCTACCGAGCCATGCGTCAGGGCATCGGCGGCTGGGCCCTGCTGCGCTGCCGCGTCTCGGCCGACGGTCGCCTGGAAGCCTGTCGCGCGCCGGCGTCCTTCCCCAAGGACGAACACTTCGACGACATGGCCCTGAAACTGGCCGACAAGTTCCGCATGGCCCCCGCCACCACGGACGGCCAACCGGTCGCGGGCGCGATGATCACCATTCCGATCACCCTGGTGACCCCGAGCGGCCACAACAACGTCCAGATCCCCCAGCCCGGCGCGGGCGCCATCCTGACCCTGGAGCCCAACGGCCCGGCGCCGTGCATGCTGGAAGGCCAGCCCGCGGCCAAGTGCGCCCTGCACGGCCTGGACTGGAAGGCTTCGCCCACCGTCGGCCTGTACGGCCCGATCGTGGCGGTCATCGGCCCCGAGAACGGCCTGACCCATCTGGAGTGCACGGCCAAGGGCGGCGCGCTGACCGGCTGCCGCGCCATCGGCGAACACCTGACCCAGGCGGGCGGCGAGGCCATGCTGGCGCTGGCCCCGCGCTTCGTCCCGCCCGAGCGCGCCAGGGACGGCTCCAAGGTCGAAGGCCAGCAGGTGATCGCCGTCTTCGACTGGCCGGCCCTGAACGCCGCCTACGCGCCGGTCTATCGCGACGCGTCGAAATAGCCCGCCGGGAGGGGGATCACCCCTCCCACTGCTCCCACAGCTTGGCCGCGGTCGCCTTGGCCTTCTCGACCGCGGCTTCCTTGACGTGGCCGTAGCCGCGGATCTCGGAGGGCGCCTCCGCCAGCTTGACGGCCAGGGTCCTGTTCTCGGTGCGCAGGCCGGCGGCCAGGCGGTCGAGCGTGACCTCGTAGTCGGCGATCAGGCCGCGCTCCATCCGGCGTTCCTCGGTCTTGCCGAAGACGTCGAAGGCCCCGCCGCGCAGACCCTTCATGCGCGCGATCATCGGGAAGGCCAGATCCAGCATCCAGCCGCCGAAGGCGATCTTCTTGGGCTTGCCGTCCTTACCCTTGGGCGCGATCAGCGGCGGCGACAGCCAGACCTTGGCCTTGCCGCCCTTGAAGGTTCCGGCCAGCTCCTGGGCGAAGCGGCCGTCGGTGTAGAGGCGGGCGACCTCGTACTCGTCCTTGTAGGCCATCAGCTTGTAGAGGTTGCTCGCCGCCGCGCGGGTCAGGGGCAACTCGGCCCCCTCGCCCGTCGCCGCGACCTCGGCGTGATGCAGCTTGGCGATGCGCTCGGCGTAGCGGGCGGCGTAATGGGCGTCCTGGTAGGCGACCAGATCCTCGACCCGGCGGGCGATCAGGGCGTCCAGCGGCTCGGTCTGCGGCGTGGGCATCTCGACCGGCTTGTCGCCGGCCGTGGCCGGGTCGAAGGCGATCTGGCGGCCCAGCTCGAAGGCCTGCAGGTTGGCCTCGGCGTCCACCCCGTTCAGCTTGATGGCCCGGTAGAGCGCGCGGCTGGAGACCGGGATCACCCCGCGCTGCCAGGCGAAGCCGACCATGATCATGTTGGCGTAGATGGCGTCGCCGAACCGGCTTTCGGCCAGGCGCTGGGCCGGGCAGGCGTCGAAGGCCTTGGTGGCGGCCTTGACCCGGCGGGCCATGGCTCCGCCGTCGAACTTGACGTCGCGGCTGGTGACGAAGTCGGCGGTGGGCGCGAAATCGCTGTTGCCGAAGGCAATGGTGCGGTCCTTGGCGTACAGCGCCAGGGCCTCGGGGCTGGCGGCGACCAGCAGGTCGCAGGCGATCAGCACGTCGGCGCTGGCGGCCGGCACGCGACCGCCGACCACCGTCTCCTCGGTCTCGCCGATCTTAACGTGGCTGAACACCGAGCCGCCCTTCTGGGCCAGGCCCGTCATGTCGACCACGCTGCCGGCGCGGCCGTCGACGTGGGCGGCCATGGCCAGGATCGAGGCCACGGTCGTGACCCCGGTGCCGCCGACGCCGGTGAAGATGATCCGGCGCACGCCGTGGAACTCTTCGAAGGCCGGCAGAGGCGTCGAGTCCGCGGACAGCGGCGCGGGCTTGGCCTTTTCACCGGCCTTCTCGGCCCCTTCCAGCGTGACGAAGGACGGGCAGAAGCCCTCCAGGCACGAATAGTCCTGGTTGCAGCTGGACTGGTTGATCTTGCGCTTGCGGCCAAAGGCGGTGTCGAGCGGCTCGACCGACACGCAGTTGGACTTCACCGAGCAGTCGCCGCAGCCTTCGCAGACCAGCGGATTGATGAAGACCTTCTGGGTCGCCTTGGCCATGGTCCCGCGCTTGCGACGGCGGCGCTTTTCGGTGGCGCAGGTCTGGTCGTAGAGCAGCACCGTGGTCCCGGGGGTGTCGCGCAGCATCTTCTGCACGGTCATCAGCTCGGAACGCGGGAACACCTCGACGCCGGGCGCCAGGTCGGCGACGCCTTCGTAGCGCTTGAGATCATCCACCACGACCACGGTGCGGGTCACGCCCTCGCTGGCCAGCTGGCGGGTGATCTGCGCGGGGGTGAAGCCGCTTTCGGCGCGCTGCCCCCCGGTCATCGCCACCGCGTCGTTGAACAGCAGCTTGTAGGTGATGTTGGCCCCGGCCGCGACGGCAGCCCGGATGGCGAGGGAGCCGGAGTGGTTGTAGGTGCCGTCGCCCAGGTTCTGGAAGACGTGCTTCTCGGTCGTGAAGGGCGCGGCGCCCACCCACGTCAGGCCCTCGCCGCCCATGTGGGTGTTGAGGTCGGTCGACGGGTCGTTGAAGCCGGCCATGTAGTGGCAGCCGATGCCCGCCAGCGCCCGGCTGCCTTCCGGCAGCTTGGTCGAGGTGTTGTGCGGGCAGCCCGAGCAGAAGAACGGCTTGCGGGCCTGGTCCGAGGCCAGGCTGACGGCGGCGACGCCGGCGGCCGAGACGCGGTTCAGATAGGCGCGCGCCCGCTCCATGTGCGGCCCGTCGGGCAGGCGGTCGTAGATGGCCAGGGCGATTTCGGCCACCGACAGCGAGCCCAGTTCCGACAGCAGCGGATGGCCCTTCTCGTCGGTCTTGCCGATGATGCGCGGGCGGGCCTGGGCCGGCAGGTCATAAAGCGCCGCCCGAGCCTGGGGCTCGATCAGCGCGCGCTTGTGCTCGATGACCATCAGCGTCTCTAGGCCGGCGGCGAAGGCGCGCAGGCCCAGGGGCTCCAGCGGCCAGGGCATGCCCACCTTGTAGACCGAGACGCCCAGGTCGGCGGCTTCCTGCAGGCTCATGCCCATGGCCGAGAAGGCTTCGAGCACGTCCTTGTAGGCCTGGCCCTGGCAGACGATGCCCAGGCGGGCCTTGCCGACGCGAACGTGCGAGGCGCCCAGCACCACGCGGTCGATCTGGTTGGCGCGGGCGAAAGCCAGGGCGGCGGGGATCTTGTGGAGGCGGAGCCGACGCTCCTTCTCCATCGGCTGGTCCTTCAGCCGGATGCCCAGGCCGCCGGGCGGCATGGCGAATTCGGGAATGACGGCCTGGTGGCGGCCCAGCGACACGTCGATGGTCACGCCGCTGTCCATGGTGTCGGCGAGAGCGATCAGACCGGTCCAGAGACCCGAGAACCGCGACATGGCGATGCCGAGAAGGCCGTAGTCGAGCACTTCCTGCACATCGGCGGGCGACAGCACGGGAATCTCGAAGTCCTGGAAGGCGAACTCCGACTGCGACGGCAGGGTCGAGCTCTTGCAGGCGTGGTCGTCGCCCGCCACCGCCAGCACGCCGCCGGTCGGGAAGGAGCCGGCGAAGTTGGCGTGCTTGAAGACGTCGCCGGTGCGGTCGACGCCCGGCGCCTTGCCGTACCACATGCCGTAGACGCCATCGTGCGTCGCGCCGGGGAAGAGGTTCGCCTGCTGGCTGCCCCAGACGGCCGTGGCGGCCAGGTCTTCGTTGAGGCCTTCCTTGAAGACCACGTCGTGCGCGTCAAGCAGCTTGCGGATGCGCGCGGCCTGCTGGTCGAGACCGCCCAGCGGCGAGCCGCGATAGCCCGACATGAAGCCGGCGGTGTTCAGGCCGGCGAGTCGATCCAGGCGCTTGCGATCGAGCAGCACACGGAGCAGCGCCTGCACGCCGGTGATGAATGCCCGACCATCTTCGAGCACATATTTGTCGTCGAGCGTGACTTCCGAGTGCCGCATGGCAAAATTTTTCCTCCCGGGTCTTTTCGCCCGTAAGGCAATATCTTATAGAAGCCCGGAAATTGTTTGCCCAAGGCGTGCCCGACTCAGGTGGGCTTTGCGCAAAATCGACGCGTCAAACACCCTCTGGGGGGAGGAATTCTTGTCCGAACAACTCGACGCCGTGGATGCCAAGATCCTGGATCTCATCCAACACGACGCCGGACTGTCCGTCGCCGAGATCGCCGAGCGAGTCGGCCTGTCGTCCAGCCCGTGCTGGCGCCGCATCAAGCGTCTCGAAGACGCCGGCGTCATCCAGCGCCGCGTCACCATCCTGGACCGCGAAAAGCTGGGCCTGGGCTTCGAGGTCTATTGCACCGTGAAGCTGTCGCTGCCGACCAAGGAAAACCTCGAGACCTTCGAGCACGCGGTCGCCAAGTGGGCCGAGGTGGTGCAGTGCGCCACCGTGACGGGCGCGGCCGACTACGAGATGCGCATCGTCACCCGCGACATGCACGCCTTCGACGAGTTCCTGCGCGACAAGATTCTGTCGCTGGGCCTGGTCTCGAACATCGAGAGCCGCATCGTGATCCGCGGCGTCAAGAACTCGACGGCCGTGCCGCTGGGTCTGGTCAGCCCCTACGTCAGCCCGCTGGGCTGAGGGCTCGCTTCGGGGGCGGTGGGGGCCGCCCTCGACGAGACCTCTTGTGTCGCCTCTTGCATCGGGGCGCGGAGAGTCCTCCTCTAAGCGACAAGGTCGGGCCGCATCGACCGGGAGGACACGCCCCATGGGCCAGCATCGCGCCGAACACGCGCCGGGCGAGGAGCGCTATCGCACCTTCGCCGACTTCTATCCCTTCTATCTCTCCGAACATCAGAGCCGCACCAGCCGCCGCCTGCACGTGGTGGGCACCAGCCTGGTGATCGTCAGCCTGGTGATGGGCCTGACGATCAGCCCGTGGTTCTTCCTGGCCGCCCCGCTGGTCGGCTACGGCTTCGCCTGGGTCGGGCACTTCGTGTTCGAGAAGAACCGCCCGGCCACCTTCACCTATCCCCTTTACAGCCTGATGGGCGACTTCCGGCTGTTCTTCGAGACGGTGGCGGGCCGCCGCCCCTGGTGACGGGGCCCGCCTGAGACGACGATTTCCGATTGGCGCCGCCCTTGCTGGTCAAGCTGGCAAGCGACCCAATTCGAGAAAGCCGCCGCCTCATGTTCCAGAAGAAGAAAGACGCCCCCGCCCCGCTGGCCCTGGAGCCGCTGGCGGCCGCTCCGACGCCCGCCCCCCTGGCCCAGGCCGCCGCCCCGGCTCCGCCGCCGCGTCCCAAGCCCGCCTCGCTGATCGCCCAGGGCCTGACCATCCGCGGCGACGTCTCGGGCGACGGCGAACTGCACCTGGACTGCCTGGTGATCGGCGACATCAAGGTCGGCAAGCTGGTGCTGGGCCCCAACGGCCGCGTGGAAGGCTCGATCGCCGCCCAGGCCGTCGAGATCCACGGCAAGGTCATCGGGGCCGTCGCCGCCCGCCAGGTGCGCCTCTACGGCACGGCCAAGGTCGAGGGCGACATCGCCCACGAGCAGCTGGCCATGGAGAGCGGCGCCGACTTCCAAGGCCGCAGCGTCAAGTTCACCCGCCCCGCTCCGCAACCGGCTCCGGCTCCCGCCCCGGCCCCGGCCCCGGCTACTTACGCGCCCGCCGCCGGCTGATCCCCTGGCAACCGGGCGGCGCGTCCGGGTATTGTTCGAGCAAGGCGGTTCGCCGCCGCGCTTTTCGGGACAGTAACCGATGACCACCGCCCGCCTCGCCCTCCTGCTGGCCGTCCTCGCGGCGGCCGGCTGCTCGCGCAACGACGACAAGGCCGCCGCGCCGGCGGCCGGCGCCGAAGCCTCCTCGGCCAGGAGCGAGGCGGCGCCCGAGGCCGGCGGCGCGCCACGACCGCTGCGCGCGGGCCTCTGGAAGACCACCGCCGGCACGCCCAGCGGCGAACAGAGCACCACCCAGTGCATTGGCGAGGGCCACGATCCGGCCGCCGAGGCCGCCAAGGCCGCGCCCTGCGGCAAGCCCGAGGTCACGCCGGTCATCGACGGCTTCACGATCGAACTGACCTGCCGCAAGGACGCCATCACCTACAGCCTGGCCGGCGTGGTGAAGGGCGACTTCCAGACCCGCACCACCACCGACCTCGAAATGAAGGTCCAGGCCTACGGCGCCTCCAAGGTCATGCGGCTGCACAGCACGAGCGTCTATGTCGGCCCCTGCGAGCCGAAGGGCGAAAACAAGGCCGAAACGGCCTCGGCGCCCAAGACCTAGTCATCGCGCCTAGCTCAAACACCTTATGTGGCTCCCGGGCCACAAACGCCGAGCTTCGCAGAGAGCGTCGCTTTTTTACAGGAACGGCAAGGCTTGTAGGTTCATTGTCATCGCATGGGGGTTCCGTGAGTTCGAGGAGCCGATGACGATGAACGGTCCGCATCTGACCGTCGTGCCGGAAGAAACCGCCGGCGCCGAAGTCTACAACCTGACCCGCGGGCCGGAGACGACGGCCCAGCGCCTGCAACGCCTGCAACAAGAAGCCCGCCAGCTGGCCCGAGAAGAAGTCGAGGCCTTGGAACGGGACCTGATCGCGCTGGGCGAACGCGCCCATCAGATCGCCGAGGGCGGCGAAGCCTATGCCGTAGGTCTGCGGGAGATGGCCTCGCGGCTGTCGTCCGACCTGCCGATGAAGGCCCAGTCGCTGCGCGCCATCCTGGAACGCACGTCTCGCGACTGACCTCGAAAAGAAAACGGCCCGGAAGCCAAGGCTCCGGGCCGTCGAATTCTTGCAGATCGAATGCGGCGGACCCTAGAGGCCCGGCAGCTTGATCTTGCCCTGCTTGTCGCGGCTGATGATGATCGCGCCGCCGCCGGTCAGGGTCTTCAGGCGCGCCTCTTCGGCGGCCGCGTCGACCGGCACTGGAGCCGTGGCGCCGGCTTCCGCCGCCGTCACCGCGCCGGCGGTCTTGTCGTCCTTGCGCCAGAACATGACCTTCTTGGCGAAGCTCTCGTCCTTGTGGGCCAGGTCGCCGTTCTCGTCGTCCACGACGAAGCGGATCAGCGGGTCGGCCTTGTCGACGCCGGCCTTGGAGACCAGCAGCTTTTCACCGTCGGTGCGGTTGGCGGCCATGCTCTGGCCCAGCAGCGCCTGGCGGGCGGCGCTTTCCGGCTGCAGTTCCTGCGGACGCGGCTCGCCGGGCGCCGGCGGGCGCAGGCTGTAGTCGGGCGGAACGACGAGCGGAGCCTTGGTGACGACGCGGAACTCGTCGGGGACCACCTTGCTCATGCCCAGGGCCTTCGAGGCCGACTGGCAGCCGGCCAGACCGGTGGCGGCCACGGCGGCCAGCACGCTCAGGGTCGCAACCCGGTTGAACTTCATGAACCCATGCTCCAGCGGCCGCCCCCGGGGCCGAAAATCGGACGCCCTCGATACGACATCCGAAGGCGGGCGCCAATGTCCTTCGGATTTGTGGCCTTGCTTGGGCGCTAAGCCCTGGTTTGGCCCCTATTCCGTCTGGTGCGACAGCTTGTTCTCTTCACCGATGAAACTGTCCAGCAACAGGAAAGCGACACCGATCGAGATGCCCGAGTCGGCGACGTTGAACACCCACGGGAAATAGAGTCGCGACACGTCGATGAAGTCGACGACGTAGCCGTAGATCACCCGGTCGATCAGGTTGTTGCCGATCGCCCCGCCGATGATCATGCCCAGGCCCAGCGCCGTCAGCGGCCGCACGGCCTTGCGCGCCCAGACGCCCAGGCCCACCACCACCGCCGCCGAGAACACCGTCAGCAGCCAGCGCCCCCACTCGGCGTGGTCGCGCAGCAGGCCAAAGCTCATGCCGTAGTTATGGACCATGGTCAGCTTGACCGGTCCCAGCAGCGAGGCGCTGGAGCCCTGGGCCGAACCCAGGAGGCCCAGCACCCAGAGCTTGGAGATCTGGTCGAGCACCACCGTGGCGGCAGCGACGGCGTAGGCGGTCCAGCCCAGGCGGGTGATCTTCAAGGTCGTCTCCAGAACTAGTCCACCTCTCCAATCGAGAGAGGAAGGGGCCCGACGCGAAGCGTTGGGAAGGTGAGGGGTTTCAGCGGCAACCGTTTTACCCCCTCACCCTCCCACGCCTGCGGCGCGGGCCCCTCCCTCTCCCCTTGGGAGAGGTTTTAATTTTGACGCGCCGCGTCCCAGAAGGCCACGGCGTCGGCGTCGCGAAGGCTAAGCTCCGGATAGCGGGGGTCGGTTCCCACTTCCGGCAGGATGCGCCAGGAGCGGGCGCACTTGGCGCCTTCGGCCTTGACCGGATCCACCGACACGCCCTTGACCTCGTCGATCGTGAAGGCGCCGCCCTCGCCGGCGACCAGCGTCGCGGCGCTCGTGCGGAACACCTCGGCGGCGTCCAGGCCCTCGAAAGCGGCCAGCAGGTCCGCGTCGGCGACGTGGACGACCGGCGCGGCCTCAAGAGCCGAACCGATGCGCTTTTCGCGGCGCTCGACTTCCAGGGCGCCGGTGACGACGCCCGTGACAGTCCCGACCTTGGCCCAGCGCGCGGCCTCGGCCTGGTTTTCCCATTCCGCCGGGGTTTCCGGGATGGCGCGCAGGGTCACCGGACCGGCGTCGGGGAAGCGGGTCGTCCAGGCCTCTTCCATCGTGAAGCTGGCCAGCGGGGCCAGCCAGATGGTCAGGCGATCGAACACCAGATCCAGCACCGTGCGGTAGGCGCGACGCTTGAGGGCGTCGGGACGGTCGCAATAGAGGCTGTCGCGGCGGACGTCGAAATAGAGGGCCGACAGGTCGCCCTGGCAGAACTCGACCAGCGGGCGGATCACGTCCGAGAAGCGGTAGCTCTCGTAGGCGGCCTTCACCTGGCTATCCAGCTCCCACAGGCGGTGCAGGATGAACTTCTCCAGCGGCGGGAAGTCAGCGTGGTCGGTGACCCGCTCTTCCTCGGTGAAGCCGGCCAGCGCGCCCAGCAGGTAGCGCATGGTGTTGCGCAGCTTGCGATAGGCGTCGGTCGTGGTGGCCAGGATCGTCTTGCCGATGCGCTGGTCTTCCGAATAGTCGACCATCGCCGCCCAGAGACGCAGGATCTCTGCGCCGGACTCCTTGGTGATCGTCTGGGGCTCGACCGTGTTGCCCTTCGACTTGCTCATCTTCTCGCCGTTCTCGTCCATGGTGAAGCCATGGGTCAGGACGGCCTTGTAGGGCGCGCGGCCGCGCGAGCCGCAGCCTTCGAGAAGCGACGACTGGAACCAGCCGCGGTGCTGGTCGGAGCCTTCCAGATAGAGGTCGGCCGGCCAGGCGCTGTCGTCGCGGCCCTCGATGGTGAAGGCGTGGGTGCAGCCGCTGTCGAACCAGACGTCGAGGATGTCGACGACCTTCTCGTACTGGGCCGGGTCGTGGGCGCCTAGGAAGTCGGCGTCGGGACGGGTGAACCAGGCGTCGGCCCCGCCTTCCTTGATGGCGGCCAGGATGCGGGCGTTGACCTCGGCGTCCACCAGCGGATGGCCGGTGTGCTTGTCGACGAACATCGCCAGCGGCGTGCCCCAGTTGCGCTGGCGGCTGATCAGCCAGTCGGGACGGGTCTCGACCATCGAGCCGATGCGGTTGCGGCCGGCGTCGGGGTGGAAGGCGGTGTCGGCGATGGCCTGGACGGCCGTCTCGCGCAGGGTCTTGCCGCCCAGCGCCTCGACCTCGTGGTCCATGCGGATGAACCACTGCGGGGTGTTGCGGAAGATCACCGGGGCCTTGGAGCGCCAGCTGTGCGGATAGCTGTGCTCGACGCGGCCGCGGGCCAGGAGGTTGCCGGCCTCGATCAGCTTTTCCATGACCGCGCCGTTGGCCGGCCCGAACTTGCCGATCTTCTTGCCCTCGGTCTCCAGCACCTTGAGGCCGGCGAATAGGGCCACCGACGGATAGTAGGCGCCGTCCGGATCGACGGTGTCGGGGATCTCGCGATGACCGTGGGCCAGCCAGACCTGGTAGTCGTCGGCGCCGTGGCCCGGGGCGGTGTGCACGAAGCCCGTGCCGGCGTCGTCGGTGACGTGGTCGCCGGCCAGCAGCGGCACGGCGAAGCCATAGTGGCTGTCCAGATCCGCCAGCGGATGAGCCAGGACCATGCCTTCGCAGTCGACGCTCTCGACCTTTTCGAACTCAGCCACCTTGGCGGCCTTGAACACGTCGCCGGCCAGCTTCTCGGCGATGATCAGGCGATCGCCCGGCTTGGCCCAGGGTTCGAACTCCAGGCCTTCCTCCAGCGCCTTCACCTCGAAGACGGCGTAGGGGATGTCGGGGTTGTAGGAGACCGCGCGGTTGGCCGGGATGGTCCAGGGCGTGGTGGTCCAGATCACCAGCTTGGCGCCCTGGGTGGCGTCAGAGCCCTCGACGACCGGGAACTTCACCCAGATCGTGGGCGAGACGTGGTCGTGGTACTCGATCTCGGCGTCGGCCAGGGCCGTGCGCTCGACCGGGCTCCACATCACGGGCTTGGAACCGCGATAGAGCTGGCCGCTCGAGGCGAAGCGGTGGAATTCCTCGACGATCTTGGCTTCCGAGGTGAAGTCCATGGTGGCGTAGCGGTTCCACCAGTCGCCCAGCACGCCCAGGCGCTGGAACTCGACCTTCTGGGCCTCGATCCAGCCGGCGGCGTAGGCGCGGCATTCGCGGCGGAACTCCTCGGCCGGGACCTCGTCCTTGCGGCGGCCACGGCTGCGGAACTGTTCCTCGATCTTCCACTCGATCGGCAGGCCGTGGCAGTCCCAGCCCGGCACGTAGTCGACGTCGTAGCCCAGCGCGAAGCGCGAGCGGACGACGAAGTCCTTGAGGATCTTGTTCAGCGCGTGGCCGATGTGGATCGCGCCGTTGGCGTAGGGCGGGCCGTCGTGCAGCACGAACAGCGGCGCGCCGGCGTCCTGACGGGCCTTGCGGACGGCGCCGTAGAGGCCCTTGTCGGAGAGGGCCGCCCAGCCCTCCAGGATCTCGGGCTCCTTCTTGGGCAGGCCCGCGCGCATCGGGAACGGGGTGTCGGGAAGGAAAACGGTTTCGCGGTAGTCGCGGGCGGGCGCGGCGTCGTCGGCCATGGGAGGGCTATCCAGCTCTGGAATGTCGGAAGAAAGGCGGGTGAACCCGGCGCGCGCTGGAGGTCTCGTCCGGCGGCGTCACGCCGGGCGGATAATTCGCGCGATCTTCCGAACGGAACTCATGGAGGCAGGGGATAGCAGAGCGGCGTCCGCCCGCAAAGGGTGAAGCCGCAAAAGGAAACGGCCGCCTCGGTTTCCCGAGGCGGCCGTCCCGCAAGCGATCGGAAGAAGGATCAGCCCAGCTTGGCCAGTTCTTCTTCGCTGATGTCGGCGCTGGAGTAGACGTTCTGGACGTCGTCGTCCTCGTCGAGCGCGTCGAGCAGCTTCATCAGGGTGGCCACGGCGTCGCCGGTGACCTCGTTCAGCAGCTTGGCCTTCCAGACGATCTTGGTCGAGGAGGCTTCCCCGAACTTGGCTTCCAGGGCCGAGGAAACCTCGTTGAGGTCTTCGAAGGCGGTGTAGACGGTGTGGCCGCCCTCTTCGCCCATGTCGCTCTCGACGTCCTGGGCGCCGGCCTCGATGGCGGCTTCCATCATGTCGTCTTCGCTGGCCTTGGCGGCCGGATACTCGATCTGGCCCAGGCGGTCGAAGTTGAAGGTCACCGAACCGGTGGCGCCCAGGCTGCCGCCGTACTTGGTGAACAGCGAGCGGACATTCGACGCCGCGCGGTTCTTGTTGTCGGTCAGCACCTCGACGATCACGCCCACGCCGCCCGGACCCATGCCCTCGTAGCGGATCTCGGTGTAGTCGCCGGCGTCGCCCATCTGCGACTTCTTGATGGCGCGCTCGATGACGTCCTTGGGCAGACTTTCGGCCTTGGCGTTGTTCACGGCCAAGCGCAGGCGCGGGTTCATGGCCGGGTCGGGCAGGCCCGTCTTGGCCGCCACGGTGATTTCGCGCGACAGCTTGGAGAACAGCTTGGAGCGCGCGGCGTCGGCGCGGCCCTTGCGGTGCATGATGTTCTTGAATTTCGAGTGGCCGGCCATTCGGAGGCTCTTCTCTGATCTGACGATGAAATGGGTTGGCGGGGCTTCTACCGCCTGGAGGCGTGTGTTGTCACCCCAGGCGGCGCTCGCGGCTTCCCATTCCACCGTCAATTCAGAGTCAGGGGCCTGATCAGGCGACCTTCAGCTCCACCACCACGTTGCCGCGGGTGGCCTTGGAGTACGGGCACACCTGGTGGGCCTTGTGCAGCAGGTCCTCGGCCACGGCGCGGTCGACCTCGGGGGCGTTCAGCGTCAGGCGCACGCCGATGTGGAAGCTGACCTCGTCCTTGATCAGATCGACCTCGCTGTCGAGGCTGTGCTCGCCCAGCTTGACGCTCTGGTTACGGGCCACTAGGCCCAGCGCGCCGAGGAAGCAGGCCGCGTAGCCCGCCGCGAACAGTTGCTCGGGATTGGTGCCCTCGCCGTTGCCGCCCAGCGACTTGGGATAGCCCAGCTGGACGTCCAGGTGGCCGTCGTCGGTCTTGGCGGTTCCCTGGCGCCCGCCCACGGCGTGGGCCTTGGCGGTGTAGACGGTGGCGTCGGTCATGGAGGGCTCCTGTGCTTGCCTCGGCGAGAGGTTGGCCAGGGACCATGACGGATGCAAGCGGGAGCGGATTGAACGTCCTTGATCCCTCTCCCGGAGGGGAGAGGGAGGGGCCCATGCGCAGCATGGGAGGGTGAGGGGTCACGCCCTCAGCCGGAGCGCCGCGCCAATGGCGAGCAGAACCTCGCCTGGGTCGGTTAGGACGAATTCGTTGTCGAAGTGCAGCACGCGATAACCGCAGCGCTGGAGAGCCTTCGTCCGCTCTGCGTCATGCAGTTCGCGCCCTTCATGGGAAGCCCCGTCGAGCTCCACGATCAGGTTGGCGTCGCGGCAGGCGAAGTCGGCGAAGTACCGATCAACCGGCATCTGGCGACGGAACTTGAAACCGGCCAGACGACGACCACGCAACAGCGCCCAGAGCTTTTCCTCGGCGAGAGTCTGGTCACGGCGCAGACGGCGGGCGTTGGCGATATTGGGCATGACGCCATGCTTTGGCGGCGTCCTAGAAACGGCAAGCGGAGGAATGGGGGTTTTCGCGGTTGGCCGCGTCACCCCTCACCCTCCCATCGCAAGGCGATGGGCCCCTCCCTCTCCCCTCCGGGAGAGGGTTTTATACCTGCGGCACGCTCTGGCTCAGCCGGCCGCCGACGCGGATCGGCTCGACGCGCACCGCAAGACCCGTGCGGTCGTCGGTCTCGACGAACACGCCGCAGACCGTGGCCGGGCCGCTGGCCGGCTGGTAGCGGCCGCCGCTGATCTTGGTGGTGAAGCGCCGCAGGGGCTCTTCCTTCTGGTTGCCGATGACGCTGTCGTAGTCGGCGCAGGCGCCGGCGTCGGTCTGGTAGGCGGTGCCGCCGGTCAGGATCTGGCAGTCGGCGGTCGGCACGTGGGTGTGGGTGCCCACCACCAGGCTGGCGCGGCCGTCGCAGTAGTGGCCCATGGCCATCTTCTCGGACGTCGCCTCGCAGTGCATGTCGACGATCACCGCGTCGGCCACCTGGCCCAGCGGCGCCTTGTCGAGCTCGCGGTCGGCGGCGGCGAACGGATCGTCCATGGCGTCCATGTGCACCCGGCCCAGCAGGTTCACCACGAACACGGTCTTGCCGCTGTCCGTCTGGAAGAGATGGCTGCCGCGCCCGGGGGCGTCGGACAGGATCGGGTAGTTGGCCGGACGGATCAGGCGCGGCTCGCGCACGATGTAGGTCAGGGCCTCGCGCTGGTCCCAGCTGTGGTTGCCCAGCGTCAGGCAGTCGGCCCCGGCGTCGAACAGCTCGCGGGCGGTGTTCTCGGTGATGCCGAAGCCGGCGGCGGCGTTCTCGGCGTTGATGATGACGAACTCGAGGCCCAGCTGGCGACGGAGGCCCGGCAGGTGGTCGGCCAGGCCGTCGCGGCCCGACTTGCCGACGACGTCGCCGAAGAAAGCAAAACGCATGATCGATCAGTCCTTTCGGACCTCGATATACTCGTTTTCGGTCAAGATCGCGTCCAATCGTTGATCGTGCCGCTCGTCGGGCAGGCCGTGGGTCTCCTGGCCCTGGTAGGCGAGGCCGACGACGAACACCGACTTGCGCCCGCGCAGGGCCTCCAGCGCTCGGTCGTAATAGCCCCCGCCCTGCCCCAGGCGTCGTCCCTCGCGATCCCAGGCCAGCAAGGGCGCGACCACCAGGTCGGGCTGGACGACGGGATTGTGGGCGACCGGCGCGACCAGGCCGATGGCGTCGCGGGCCAGGGGCTCGCCGGGCGTCCAGGCCCGGAAGACCATCCGTCCGCCCTTGCCGTGCGGATCGGCGCCCTCGACGCTGGGCAGGGCCAGGCTCCAGCCCTCCCCCGCCAGCCAGTCGGCCAGCGCGCGGGCCGAAACCTCCGATCCCAGGCCGTGATAGAGCGCGGCGATCTTGCCTTGCGGATGGGGAAAGCGCGCCGACAGCGGCTCGCGCGCCACGTCCACCGCCATCCAGTCGGCCTCGGGGTGCTCAAGGGCCAGCTGCTTGCGGCGGTTGCGCACGAAGACGCGCAGGGCGGTCTTGGCGGCGGCGGGGTCGGCGATGGTCATCGCGACCTTCTAGCCGAAGGACGGGGATGAAGGGAAAGGGTGGCGGCGCCGCGAAGAACCGTGAAGACGTTTCAATCCACTCGAACCTGTTAGTTACAGGTGGGCCCCGTGTTCCCGCAGCCACGGCCACGGGAGGGAACAGGTCCCGATAGAGAGATTAAGGTCCCTGGGAATAGAAATCTTCGACGAGAGCCGCAGCACGACCCGCCGTCAGCCAATATAGGAGGTCGGATCGCCGAGCGATAGGGGCCGCGCGTCCGGCGAGATGTCGCGCCGCTCGAAGCCCCCCTCAGTCGCTTCGCGACAGCTCCCCCAAAAGGGGCGCATCTTGGCGCTTCAGATCCCCCTCCGGGGGAGGTGGCCCGGAGGGCCGGAGGGGGTCACCCCGCCGCCAGCTTCTCGATGCGCTCGGCCGCGGCGTCGATGGCCTTGATGGCGCGGATCTCGACGCGGGTCTGCTCGTTCTGCAGGCGGGCCAGTTCCGACTGGTTGTGGGCCAGGCGCAGCTTCAGGTCCGACAGCTCGTCGGCCAGCAGCAGGGCGCCCATCAGGAACAGGCGGGTCTCGCCCAGTTGGCCGACCTCCTGGCTGACCTGGCGGACCTGGCGGTCGAACAGGCGCGCGATCTCCAGCAGGTGGGCCTCCTGGCCGTCTTCGCAGCCCACGCTGTAGGGGCGGCCGTTCACGTGGATGGTCAGTTGCGCCATGGGCTCAGGCCTTCGCGGGCGGGTCGGGGTCGAACGGCGGGTCGTCCTCGTCGTACAACGCTTCGGGATCGTCTTCGGCTTCGTCGGCGAAATCGGCGGGCGCGGCGCCCTCCTCCTCGTCGTCGTGGACACCCTCGCCGATCAGGCTCTCGTCGCCCAGGGCGGCGCGGATCTCGGCGATGGCGCGGCCCAGGGCCTCGCTGGCCTGCTCGCCGGCCTCCTCCAGGGCGCGCTCGCGGACGCGGGCGGCCTCCAGGTCGGCGGCCAGCTGGGCGGCCTTCTCGACCACGGCGGCGTCGGCCGCGGCCGGAGCGGCGGCGAACAGGTCGCCGGCCGCCGGCTGGGCGGCAGCCTGCGCTCGCTCGGCCCGTTCGGCGGCGATCTTCTGCTCCAGGTTCGCGACGGCGCGCTCAAGCCGGCGCGCGGCCAGGTCGAGGGCGCTTCCTTCGCCCGGGGTCATCGGCAAGTTCCCATCATGCGGCGCAACATATAGATCGTCGCCGACTTCGCCAGCCGGCGTGACCACAATTGGGCGATGTAACGAGCGTCACAACAATAGCTAATGTGTTGTGAGCGTTCCTGGGCTTGACTTCGCCGCTTTCGACCGCGAAACCCCCTGCAAAATCAAGGAACGCCGCTCGCTTCCGAGCGGGTCCGATCGTGAGGAGAAAGACCACATGGCCCTTCGCGTCGCCATCAACGGCTTCGGCCGCATCGGCCGCCTCGTGCTGCGCTCCATCGCCGAGCACGGCCGCCGTGACATCGAGGTGGTGGCGATCAACGATCTGGGCCCGGTCGAGACCAACGCGCACCTGCTTCGCTACGACAGCGTGCATGGCCGCTTCCCCGGCGTCGTCACCTCGGGCGAAGACTGGATCGACGTCGGCACCGGCAAGATCAAGGTCACCGCGATCCGCAACCCCGAAGAGCTGCCGCACGCCGAACTGGGCGTCGACATCGCCTTCGAGTGCACCGGCATCTTCACCGCCCGCGACAAGGCCGCCCTGCACCTGAAGGCCGGCGCCAAGCGCGTGCTCGTGTCGGCTCCCGCCGACGGCGCCGACAAGACCATCGTCTACAAGGTCAACCACGAGACCCTGACCGCCGACGACATCGTCGTCTCGAACGGTTCGTGCACCACCAACGCCCTCGCCCCGGTCGCCAAGGTCCTGCACGACCTGTTCGGCATCGAGCGCGGCTACATGACCACGATCCACAGCTACACCGGCGACCAGCCGACGCTGGACACCATGCACAAGGATCTCTACCGCGCCCGCGCCGCGGCCCTCTCCATGATCCCGACCTCGACCGGCGCCGCCAAGGCCCTGGGCCTGGTTCTGCCGGAACTGAAGGGCAAGCTGGACGGCTCGTCGATCCGCGTCCCGACCCCGAACGTCTCGGTCATCGACCTGAAGGTCGTCGCCGGCCGCGAGACCTCGATCGCCGAGATCAACGCCGCGCTGCAGGCCGCCGCCGACGGTCCGATGAAGGGCGTCCTGGCTACGACCACCGACCCGCTGGTCTCGACCGACCTCAACCACATCGCCGCCAGCTCGACGGCCGCCCTGCCCCAGACGCAAGTCATCGAAGGCAAGCTGGCCCGCGTGCTCAGCTGGTACGACAACGAATGGGGCTTCGCGACCCGCATGAGCGACACCGCTCTGGAAATGGCGAAGTTCCTCTAAGATGAAACGCTGGCCCGCCATCGCCGCCTTGGGAGTGATGGCGTGGCCAGTGTCTGCTTTGATCGGCAAAGCGTTCGTAGGCATTGTCGAATCCTGGAAGTACGGCCCTCCGGCCTCCTGCAGCCACGATCCCGCCACCGGCCTCAGAAGCCATTGCCTCACGCCGATCACGGCCGTGTCCCCGGCGATGGTCATGCCGCTCATCGGCATCGTTCTCTTGATCGCCGGACTTTGGTGGGTCGGCTGGTTCTACCAGGCCCGTTCAGCCCGCCGCCGCGCCGACAACCCGTCGGCGCTGCCTGCTTCCAGCCTTTTCCTCGCCCTGTGGTTTGTCGGCGCAACGGCGCTGTGCACCGCCTGGGCGGCGCATACTCACACCTTCATGTAGGCTCACGCACCATGACCTTCCGCACCCTCGACACCGCCGATCTCGCCGGCAAGCGCGCCCTGGTCCGGGTGGACTTCAACGTGCCCGTCGACGGCGGCAAGGTGGCCGACGACACCCGCCTGCGCGCGGCCCTGCCGACCATCGCCTTCCTGTCCAAGGCCGGCGCCAAGGTCGTGCTGCTGGCCCACTTCGACCGCCCCAAGGGCAAGGTCGTGCCGGAAATGAGCCTCGGCTTCGTCGCCGAACCGCTGAGCAAGCTGCTGGAGCAGCCGGTGGCCTTCGCCAGCGACTGCATCGGCCCGGAAGCCGCCAAGGTCGTCGACGGCCTGGAGAACGGCGGCGTGGCCCTGCTGGAGAACGTCCGCTTCCACGCCGGCGAGGAAAAGAACGACGCCGAGTTCGCCAAGGCCCTGGCCGCCAACGGCGACGTCTACGTCAACGACGCCTTCAGCGCCGCCCACCGCGCCCACGCCTCGACCGAGGGCCTGGCCAAGCTGCTGCCGGCCTATCCGGGCCTGGCCATGCAGCGCGAGCTGGAAGCCCTGGACGCCGCGCTGGGCAACCCCAAGAAGCCGGTGATCGGCATCGTCGGCGGCTCCAAGGTCTCGACCAAGCTTGATTTGCTCAACAACCTCGTCGCCAAGCTGGACCGACTGGCCATCGGCGGCGGCATGGCCAACACCTTCCTCTACGCCCAAGGCCACGACGTCGGCGGCTCGCTCTGTGAAAAGGATCTGGCCGACACCGCCCGCGAGATCATCGCCAAGGCCGAGAAGGCCGGCTGCGAACTGCTGCTGCCGGTCGACGTGGTGGTGGCCAAGAAGGTCGCCCCGGGCGTCGAGACCGCCGTGCGCGGCCTGTCGGACGTGCAGGCCGACGACCTGATCCTCGACGCGGGCCCGCAGAGCGCCAAGAAGCTGCTGGCGGCCATGGACCAGAGCGTCACCTTGATCTGGAACGGCCCGCTGGGCGTGTTCGAGGTGCAACCTTTCGACGAAGCGACCGTTTCGGCGGCGAAACACGCCGCGTCTCTCGCGAAATCGGGTAAGATCGTGGCGGTCGCGGGCGGCGGTGATACCGTCGCGGCGTTGAACCACGCGGGCGTGTCGGCCGACTTCACCTTCGTTTCGACGGCGGGCGGCGCGTTCCTGGAATGGATGGAGGGCAAGACGCTTCCGGGCGTCGCGGCTCTCGAAGCCTAAAGGGAGGATCCCGGGGAGCCCACGACGGCCACGGGACCATCGATCAAGTCGGAACGCCCCGCCCCGAGCCTTTCGGGGCGCAGGCCTCCGCTCTCGGGACGCCGGACGAGGAACCGGCCCCGGGGTCTTCGGGCAAAGAGCGCAAAAGCGCCGCGCCCCAAAAACAAGAACGAACCCAACGACTTCAAAGCTTGCAGGAGAAATACCACGTGGCGAGGATCACGCTTAGGCAGTTGCTGGATCATGCGGCGGAGCATGAATACGGGCTGCCCGCCTTCAACA
This sequence comes from Caulobacter sp. 10L414, assembly GCF_056395525.1. Classification (NCBI taxonomy): domain Bacteria; kingdom Pseudomonadati; phylum Pseudomonadota; class Alphaproteobacteria; order Caulobacterales; family Caulobacteraceae; genus Caulobacter; species Caulobacter sp. 10L414. Next base: position 8,430 of record NZ_JBFTJR010000019.1, on the reverse strand, counting down.
TCAACAACATGGAACAGGGCCTGGCCATCATGGAGGCCGCCGACGCGGTCGACAGCCCGGTCATCATCCAGGCCTCGCGCGGCGCGCGGAACTACGCCAACGACATCATGTTGGCCAAGATGATCGACGCCCTGGTCGACATCTACCCCCACATCCCGGTGTGCATGCACCAGGACCACGGCAACGGCCCGGCGACCTGCGCCACGGCGATCCAGTACGGCTTCACCTCGGTGATGATGGACGGCTCGCTGATGGAGGACGCCAAGACCCCGGCCAGCTACGAGTACAACGTCGACGTCACCCGCCGGGTGGTCGAGATGGCTCACGCCTGCGGCGTGTCGGTCGAGGGCGAACTGGGCGTGCTGGGCTCGCTGGAGACCGGCATGGGCGAGGCCGAGGACGGCCACGGCTTCGAAGGCAAGCTGTCGCACGACGAGCTGCTGACCGATCCGGACCAGGCGGTCGACTTCGTGCAGGCCACCGGCGTCGACGCCCTGGCCATCGCCATGGGCACCAGCCACGGCGCCTACAAGTTCACGCGCAAGCCGGACGGCGACGTCCTGGCCATGAACGTGATCGAGGAAATCCACCGCCGCCTGCCCAACACCCACCTGGTGATGCACGGCAGCTCCAGCGTTCCGCAGGACCTGCAGGACATCATCAACCAGTACGGCGGCGAGATGCCCCAGACCTGGGGCGTGCCGGTCGAAGAGATTCAGCGCGGCATCAAGCACGGCGTGCGCAAGATCAATGTCGACACCGACAACCGCATGGCCATCACCGGCGCCGTCCGCAAGCTGCTGATCGAGAAGCCGCACGAGTTCGACCCGCGCGCCTATCTGAAGCCGGCCAAGGACGCCATGCGCAAGGTCTGCCAGGCCCGCTTCGAGCAGTTCGGTTCGGCCGGCCACGCCGGCAAGATCCGCGCGATCTCGACCGCGGCCATGGCCAAGCGCTACCTGTCGGGCGAACTGAACGCCAAGTTCGGCGCCCCGGCCGGCAAGGCCGCCGCCGAGTAAGCCTTCCCGCTTCACGCAGGAACGAGGGCCCTTCCGGTTCGCCGGGAGGGCCTTTTTCGTTCACCGAGGCGCAGGCGGACAGTTTCTTGCTGACCACAGCGCCCAGAGGCTGCTAGAAGTCGTCCGTCACCTCGGAGACGGCATCTTCATGCCCATGGGCCTGAACAGCTTCGACGCCCGCCGCGACGGTCTTGCGACCRCCGCCGGCCGCGTCGCGCCCGTCTCCGCCCGCGCGCTCCTTCTCACCGTACTTATTACCGCCTGGCCTTCAGGAACGGGACGAACGCGCGCGTCTTAGCGACCGCCGATCAGAGATCGCAGGATCTTCGAACCCCGCTCCTTCCAAGGCGCGGGGTTTTTTGTCGTGCGGTCCGTCGGCCTGACCCTCAGGAGAAACGACCATGACCTTGCAAGCCCCCTCCCCGTCCGAACAGCCCGCGCCGCCCGTCGGCCGGATCCGCGCGGCCGCCCGCCGCTTCGTGCGCGGCCTGGCCGCCGACGAACTGCTGGAGCACGTGGGCCGCATCGAGTCGCTGGTGGCCGCGCCGCCCGCGCCCGAAGCCTCGCGGGCGGTGATCGTCGGGCTGGCGGGACTGGCGCCGTTCGACCCGGCCCGCGACCTGATCTTCACGGGCGGCGAGGGTCCGGCCGTGCAGCTGACAGCCTTCGATCGCAGGGGACGGGTGCTGCAGCGCGTCGAACTCGCCGCGCCGTGAGGTCAGAGCGCGGCCAGCCGGTTCAGGGCGGCGCCGGCCAGACCGCACAGCAGCACGCCGCCCAGATACCACAGGCCCACGAAGACGAAGGTCGAGTGCGGGCAGTGCAGGCCGTAGACGCTGGCGGCCAGGCCGCCGGCGAACACGCCGGCCGCGAAGCCGGCCAGGATCGGCCGCTCGGTCTCGACGCCGCGCAGCACCGTCAGGGTCAGCAGCAGGGTCGGCAGGGCCAGGGCGACGACGTTGAACAAGCACGCGCCCACCGAAGCCGGCGCGAACAAGCGCGCCAGCTTGGCCGGCTCCAGCTGGGTGGCTTCGGTCGCGCCGCCGACGGCGAAGACCAGCAGCGCGATCACCGCCACGACGATCGCCGTGGGGGCCGGCGGGCCCCGCCGGATCAGGCGGGCCAGGCCGTCGAAGCCCGCGGCCGCCAGGGCCGCCGTATAGACCATCTTCAGCCAGAAGAACGGCTGCTGAGGAGCGGTTTCGATGTCGGGGCGCAGGTCCAGCCAGAACAACACGAGCAGCAGAGCCGCAAGGCCGCCGGCGACGCCGATCTCGGCTAGGCGCCAGGCCGGCCTGGTGGCCTTGGGCCGCCAGCCGGACGCGTCAGGCGTCCGCACGGCGAGCACGCCGTCGTCATAGGTCGCGTCGTCGAAGGCCAACCGCTTCCCCCCGCAACAGGCTTGTTTTTCGGCCGCCCGTCCCCTGGCGACGCGCTCGTGAGAGGCGATCTCAAAAGCCGGGGCGAATGCGTAAAGGTTAGGCAGCGGAAGTCAATACCGACGTTCTGCGAGCCCTGTGGAGCGGCTGTGGACACACCCTCAATGCTCGGTTGAGCGGCGCCGTCGGCCGTGAGCGGCGGTCGCAGCGCCTCATCCGGCGGCGGACGGATCGCCGCGCCAGCGCCGGTCGACCAGCACCGCCAGGCCCACGCCGACGGCGTAGCAGGCCAGGTCCTTCAGATCGAACACGCCGCCGAACACCACCCGCGCCACGCGGTTGCCGCCCAGACCCGCATGGTCGAGCACGTGCAGCGCCTGGCCCAGTTCGATGACCGCGCCCAGGCCGAAGGCCGAGGCGGCCGCCAGGCTCCGCCCGACGGGCGCCGCGCTTCGCATGGCGAAATAGACCATCGCCGTGGCCAGCACGTCGCCCAGATAGGGCCGCACAAAGCCGTCGCGCACGAACAGCGCGATGCCCACCTCGACCACGAACAGGGTCGCCGCGGCCGCCAGGTGTCCGAACCGAATCCGCATGGTCCCTCCCCGCTCGAAGGCGGGGAGAAGGCCGCGCGAAGGCAGTCAGTGCAAGGTGGGACGGACCGGAGGGCGACGCCACAGCTGGGCGGTCAGCGCGTTGGCCACGCCCAGCCAGCCCAGATCGGGCGACGAGGCGCCGCCGACCTTGCGCGCCTCGACGGCGTAGGCGGCCGAGGCGCCCAGCGACGCGGTGGCCACGGCCAGCTGTCCGCCGCCGCGCTTCGTGCCGAAGGCCAGCCACAGGGCGTTGAAGCCCTGGGTCAGGCTCCACAGGGTCAGCGCCCGGGTGCGGGCGGGGCTGGAGGGCGCGTTCCAGGTGCGCAGGCCAGACAGGGTCATTGCGATGAACAGCGGCGGCAGCAGCAGGCTGGTCAGGGGCTTGGGCTGGTGGGCGACCGGCTCGTGCATCTCGGCATAGCCGACCGCGTACTCCTCGTCGTCGATCACCCGCTCGTGGCGGCGGCCCAGCAGGGTGGCGGCCAGAATCGCGCCGCCGGCCAGGGCCAGGCCTATGGCCAGCTGCGCGCCGGCGCTGTTGCCGCTGGTGTCCGGCTGGAACGCTTCGCGGCCGGCCAGGGCGCGGGGGGCGTACGGCTTGCCGGGGGTGATGCGCATTGACGGACTCCTCGTTAACTCGGAACCCTAAACCGTCCAGTTTCCGGCTTGGTTCCAGATGAACAGCGCCCCCGCGCCCATCCTGCTACGTCCCGCGCGCGCCGTCGAGGTCGAGGCGATCCGCGACCTGGAGCGCGCCTCGGCCCAGCGGTTCCTGGGCCTGATGGACGACATCGCCGCCGATGAGCCGACGCCCGCCCCGATCCTGGCCCGGCGAATCGTCGAGGGCGGCCTGCTGGTCGCACAGGCGGGCGACGCCATCGCCGGCTTCGTGATGTTCCGTCCGCTGGAGGGCGGCCTCTATGTGGAACAGCTGGACGTGCTGCCCGCCTTCGCCGGCCGCCGGATCGGCGCGGCCCTGCTGGACGCCGCTGGCGAGCGCGCGGGCGACGCCGGCCTGACCCTGTCGACCTTTCGCGACGTGCCCTGGAACGCGCCCTACTACGCCCGCCTGGGATTTGCGCAGGTCGGCGAACTGACGCCCGGCATGGCCGCGATCCGCGCCGAGCACCTGGCGCGCGGCCTGGACGAGCGCGCGCGGATGTTCATGCGCCGGCCGGGCGCGAGGAGACTACCGCCAAGCGCGCACTGTCGCGCCGCCCAACCTTGACCAGAATTTCCTTGTGAACTCAGCCGACGAACAGGGGGAGTTCCAGGATGATGCTTCGAACCACGCTGGCGACGGCGGCGCTCGCCATTGCCACATCGACCGCCGCCCACGCCCAGACGACCTTTCCAGATCTGCCGCCCGGGTCGCTGGTCCAGGACTGCGGCGCGGCCAACGCCAGTCCCGACATCTGTCGCCTGCGCGAGGCGATCCCCGCCGAGACCATCGCGACCCAGCTGGGCCAGGCCCGTTCGGCCGTCTGGCGCGAGGGCGATCGCCTGCTGGTCGCCGCCCAAACGCAGGCGGCCGAGCCGATGCTGGCGGGCGCGATCCTGGCGCCCCTGGCCAAGGTCGAGGGAACTGACCTCGCCACCCTGGTCGTCCGGATACCCCGTCTCGACGAGGCGCTGATCGACGTCTTCATGGTCGGCGGGACGGGTCCGGTCACGCCGCTGGTCTATCGCGGCCCCAAGACCCCGCCGGCCCAGACCCCCGTGCCTGAACTGCGGGGCCGAATGGTGGAAGAGAGCCTCGACGGCAAGGCCCTTGGCGCGCCGCGCGGCCTGACGGTCTACCTGCCGCCCGGCTTCGACCAGGCCAGGACCTATCCGGTCGCCTACCTCGCCGACGGCCGCAGCGTGGCCTTCTACGCCCGGTGCATCGAGCCTGCGATCCTCGACGGACGCATCCGGCCGGTGGTGCTGGTCGGCGTGCATTCCGGCCAGGGCCAGCAGCGCGCCGTCGACTACCTGCTCGACTGGAAGGGCTCAAACGCCGGCTTCGAGGCGCATGAACGCTTCTTCCTCGACGAGGTGATGCCCCGGGCCGAGACGCTGTACGGCGCCTCGAAGAAGCGCGAGGAGCGCCTGGTCACCGGCAAGTCGAACGGCGGCGACTGGGCGCTGGACATCGCCCTGCGCCATCGCGACCTGTTCGCCCAGGCCGCGCCGGCGGCGATGGCGCGCACCAAGGCGCAGGGCGTCGAGGCGCCAGGCCGGCCGCGGCTGCTTGTGACCACCGGCCTGTTCGATCCGGGGATCAACCGCTCGCGGGAGATCGTCGCGCGCGCCAAGGGTTCCGGCGACGAGGTCGCGCTGGTCGAGCCGGTCAGCGGCCACGGCGGGCTGTTCTACCAGGAGCGCCTGATCGAGATCCTGGGCTGGGCCTTCGGCCGTCCGTAAGCGCCTGGAGGCCTTAGCGCGGCAGCAGCGAGATCGCGGTGCTGGCCACGGTGCTGACCGGCAAAGCCTTCAGGTCGGGCGACTTGATCACCGCAACGTGGCCGCGCGGGCCGCACAGCGCCGGATCCGAGGCGTCGGAGAACAGGGCGATGGTCGGCGCGCCGGCCGCGGCCAGAAGGTGCGTGGGGCCGGTGTCGTTGCCGACCACCAGGGCCGCCTTGGCCCCGAGCACGGCCAGTTGGGCGAAGTCGGTGCGGCCGGTAAGGTCGCGCGCCTGGCCGGCGGCCTTCTGGATCTGGCGAGCCATGGCGCTTTCCTGCGGCCCGCCGATGATGACGATGTCCAGGCCCTTGGACTTCAAGAGGGCCGCCAGCTGGGCGTAGCTCTCGACCGGCCAGCGCTTTTCGGGGCGGTGGGCCGAGCCGCCGGGCACCAGCAGGACGTAGGGCTTGGGCGCCACCGCGCCGGCGACCGGACGGGCGTCCTTGTGCTTGCGCAGGATCCACGACAGGTCCGGCGGCGGAGCGCTGCCCGGCTCGGTCGGCGCATCGGGCCAGATACCGGCCTGGCGCAGCTGGTCGGCGTGACGCTCCAGCGTGTGCATGTGATAGCGGGCGCGGCCGCGCTGGGGCAGGCTGGCGCCGTTGGCGATGCCCGACCACTGCGGCGGGAACGGCCGCAGGGCCTGGAAGTACCAGCCGGTGCGGTTGTTGGTCTGCAGGTCGTAGACGCGGTCGTACTTGGCCTTGCGGATCCGGCCCAGCATCTTGAAGAGGTCGCCCGCGTCGCTGGGACGGCCGTCCACCTCGACGGCGTTGAAATAGGGCGACAGGCGGGCCAGGGCCTCGAACGGCGGGGTGGTCAGAAGGGTGATCTTGGCGCGCGGGTGCGCCTCGCGGATCTTCTTCATCGCCGCCAGGGCCAGGACGAAATCGCCCAGCGCGCCCAGCTTGATGACCAGGACCTTCTTGATCTCCTTGCTCAACCCTTCGACTCCGAAACTCCCGCCCCAGCCTTCCGGGCGGCCATGACGCGCGCATAGACCTTAAGGGTCGCCTCGACCATCGCGTCCACAGAATACAACCGTCGCGCACGGGCGCGGGCGGCCATGCCTATCGCCTGACGCCCGGCGGCGCCCGCTTCGCAGGCGTCGTTCAGGGCCTGGGCCCAGGCTTCGACGTCGCCGGGCGCGGCCAGCCAGCCGGTCTCGCCCGGAACCACCGTCTCGCGCGTGGCGCCGTGGTCGGCGGCGATCACCGGACGCCCCATCACCTGCGGCTCGACCGCCGTGCGGCCGAAGGCCTCCGGCTCCAGCGACGGGGCGATGGCCAGGTCGGCCAGCAGATAGGCGGCCGGCATGTCGTCGCAGTGGCCCACCAGCCTGACGCTGTCTTCCAGGCCCGCCTGGGTGATCATGTGCTCGAGCTGCGCGCGATAGCCCTTGCGACCCTGGTCGTCGCCGGCCAGCAGCAGCAGCACCCGCGTGTCGTTCAGGGCCTTCAGCCGCGCCACCGCCTCGATGGCCAGGCCCTGGCCCTTCCAGCGGGTCAGGCGGCCGGCCAGCAGCACCTTGAGGCGGCGCTCGTCGCTCGCCACGCCCCAGGCCTTGCGCAGGGCCTCGACCCGCTCGGCCGAGACGAAGCCGGGCTCGAAGCGCGACAGGTCCACCCCGCGCGGGATGGCCACCACCTTGTCGGGGTGGATCCCGTGCTCGGCGATGACGTGGGCGCGGGTGTATTCGGAATTGGCGATGACCAGGTCGCCCTTGGTCATCACCGCGTTGTACCAGCGCTTGAGGCTGGACTTGGCGTTGTAGACCCCGTGATAGGTGGCCACGAACGGCGTCCGGGTGGCGTGGGCCGCCCACAGGGCCGAAAAGGCCGGCGCGCGCGAGCGGGCGTGCACCAGGGTCACCTTCTCGCGGCGGATCAGGTCGATCAGGCGGGCGGCGTTGCCCAGCATCACCAGCGGGTTCTTCGACTGGGCCGGCATCTGGGCCAGGCGCCCGCCGTCGGCCTCCAGGCGCGAGGCCATGCGGCCGCCACGGGTCGCCACCAGGGCCTTGCCGCCCTGGGCCACCACGCCGTGCGCGACATCGATCGTGGTCTGCTCGGCGCCGCCGGTCTCCAGTTCCGGAGTCACCTGCAGCAGGGTGAATTCATCGGGAAGGATGGACACGCCGCGCTCTGAAGAGGTTAGGAGGGGTTAGTTAGCGAAACGAACAAGGCCGCGCCATGACCGAAGTCCGTGATTTCCATCCGCGCGAGGAAAATCAACGTCTCGCCTACCGCAGGATCGACGGCGAAGGCCCGACGGTGGTGTGGCTGGGCGGCTTTCACTCCGACATGACCGGCACGAAGGCCCAGGTGCTGGCCGAACAGGCCCTGGCCACGGGCGGATCGTACGTCCGCTTCGACTATTTCGGCCACGGCGAATCGTCGGGCGCGTTCAGGGACGGCACGATCAGCCGCTGGCGCGCCGATTCGCTCGCCGTCATCGACGAGCTGACCGACGGCCCGCTGGTGCTGGTCGGCTCGTCGATGGGCGGCTGGCTGGCGTGCCTGGCCGCCATCGCTCGGCCCGAGCGGGTGAAGGCCCTGGTGCTGATCGCCCCCGCCCCCGACTTCACCGACAAGCTGATGGCTCCCGAACTGTCCGACGAGGCCAGGACCGCCATCGCCCGCGACGGCTTCTGGATCCGGCCGTCCGAGTACGACGACGGCGGCTACGCCATCACCCGCGAGCTGCTGGAGGACGGCGCGCGCTGGTCGATCCTGCCAGGACCCGTGCCGATCGACGTCCCGGTGCGCGTGCTGCAGGGCGGCGCCGACGCCGACGTGCCCTGGACCCACGCCCTGGAGCTGGCCAACGGCCTGACCAGCCAGGACGTGGTCTTCTCGCTGATCAAGGACGGCGACCACAGGCTGTCGCGCCCGCAGGACCTGGAGCGGCTGACGGCCGCCGTGGCCGAGGCCCGCGTGCTGGCCACGCCCGTCGACGACGACCCCGTCGCCCGCCGCCTGGCCGGCC